>DCIR01000052.1 GCA_002317155.1 Lachnospiraceae bacterium UBA1721 | reverse complement strand
ATCAGATTATGTTGCTTCTGTTTTCGATGGTAAACACCACTTGTCTATTACCATCAGATTAGGTATTTACTGTTTTCAATGGTAAATACCACTATGTTTTTACCATTAATGTTAGTTCTAAGGAAATTCAATGGTAAAATAGCATGATTTATTACCATCATTACTAATTGTCCTGATTTTCAAATGGTAAAAGAACCCCCTTCGCATGGTTATAGACTAACTATTATATGTTCCTTATAACCATCTTGCCGCTTCTTACCATCGCAAAAAGCAATACATACGGTACTCTTAACAGAATGCTTTCAGAACACTTGACAGAATTCGTACCAGAACGCATAACGCAACCTTCCGACAAAACACTTAACACGACGCGCGGCTAGACACCTAACACAACGCCTGACAAAGCGTTTAACAGAATAACGCAAAAAGAGCGTGGCTTAGGCCACGCTCCAACGTCATTAGTTTATTATGTTTTTGAATTATTCTTCTATCGGATTATATTTTATTGAATCACTATTATATATAGTTATTCTTTTACTTATTCCAGCCGCTCTCGCTGATATATTCTTCAACTTCATTCTTAGGAATATCAAGAGATACCGCTAATTCTCCAAAAAGGAAATCCGCTACAATTCTGAAATATTTGCTATCGATAGCCGTTTCCTTACGTCCTGCTTCAAGACGCTTCTGCTTACGGATATATATAGTCTTAATCAGACGAACAAATTCTCTTACATCGTTACTGCGAATACATCCCTTATACATACCTTCCACAAGCTTCTCACTTGTGATATCCAGGCAATCGATCTGTGGAATATCCTCAACCAAACGCTTGGCCTCATCTGCGGTCAGTACAGGTCTGATAGATTCTTCAGCCAAAGCAACAGGTATATATACGGTACTGGCAGCATTGTATACCGGCTTCAATATATAATATTGTTCATCCTTATCAACACCGGAAATATCGAGTGTCTTAATCTCGCCTATAACGCATACTCCTTTGTTGCCACATGCAACATAATCACCTATGCTGAACATTCCCAAATTCACCTGATTTTTTAGGGCCCCTTTAGCCCGACCGACGCATCGGCCATTGTTTACATAACACAATATATTATATCAAATATTTGCGAAAAATGTTACAACAAGATTTGCCATTATTCGGCGAAAAATTATACAAAATGTAGTAATTACTGTTCGTTCATCTTAAGTAACTTAGCAGCCTGGTCTGCAGCTATGCAGGCACTGAGGATTTCCCCGATGTCTCCGTTCATAACCTTACCAAGAGTATATACAGTAAGTCCGATACGGTGATCGGTTACACGACCCTGAGGGAAGTTGTAAGTACGAATCTTCTCTGAGCGGTCTCCGGTACCAATCTGGCTACGACGAAGCTCTGCCTCAGCATCATGCTTTTCCTGCTGCTGAATGTCATACAGTTTAGACTTAAGTAATGCAAAAGCCTTAGCCTTGTTCTGAAGCTGTGACTTCTCAGTCTGTGAATAAACCACGATTCCTGTAGGATAGTGAGTAAGTCTTACAGCAGAGTCTGTTGTGTTGACACACTGACCACCGTTACCTGATGCTCTCATTACGTCGATTCTGATATCCTTCTCATCGATTACAACGTCGATATCTTCATCTGCTTCCGGCATAACTGCTACAGTACATGTAGAAGTATGAATTCTTCCGCCGCTCTCGGTCTCAGGCACACGCTGAACTCGATGAACACCTGACTCGTACTTAAGCTGTGAATAAGCTCCCTGTCCGTTAATCTGGAAGGTTACTTCCTTCATACCGCCGATACCGGTCTCATCAGCTGATATAAGCTGAGTCTTCCATCCTTTTGCCTCGGCGAAGTGCACGTACATACGATAAATCTCAGCTGCAAAAAGTGCTGCCTCGTCTCCACCTGCACCACCGCGGATTTCCACGATTACGTTCTTATCATCGTTAGGGTCCTTGGGAAGAAGCATAATCTTCATCTCTTCCTCAAGCTCCTCTACGCGATCCTTAGACTCATTCAAAGTCTCCTTGAGCATTTCACGCATCTCTTCATCGCTCTCGATTTCGAGCATATCAAGTGAGTCCTGAATATCCTGCTTGCACTTTTTATACTCATTATAAGCTTCTACAAGAGGTGCAAGGTTAGCCTGCTCCTTCATCAGCTTTCTGAAACGATTAGAATCATTGGCAACATCAGGTGAGTGAAGCTCCTGCATCAACTCTTCATATCTAATTAAAAGGTCATCTAATTTATCAAACATTTCTTTGTCTCCTTATTATCATAGTAACGCTTAAAGCTTTGTTTCCTAACATCATTAGCCCTACTAATATTGTGCTAATATCATTGCTAACATCATCACTATGCATGGCTACAAATGAAATGCCTTGATTCCTTTCACTACTCTGTCCATGTCTGAATAATCCTTTACTATCTCTACCTCATTATAACCATAATCAAGCATCAACTGTTTTACAGCCTCGCCCTGATCATAGCCTATCTCAAATGCCAAGAGCCCTCCCGACTTAAGATATTTTTCTGAGTTTTCGACTATTTTCTTATAAAAATACAATCCGTCTTCGGTTCCGTCCAGGGCCATGCGTGGCTCATAATCACGTACCTCAGGCATCAGTTCTTCTATAACCGCCGACGCTATATACGGAGGATTTGACACTATGATATCAAATTTATCCCCTTCCCCAAGCACCTCGAATAAATCACTATTTATAAAACTAACAGCCTTATCCGGCACCAGCTGTGAAGCATTGTACTCTGCAATCTCAAGCGCATCCTTTGACAGATCTACACCTACACCGATGCATTCATTTGAATAATTCATCAGACTGATGAGAATACATCCCGAGCCGGTACACATATCAAGTATTCTGCTTCCGGAATGAAGATCCTTAAGAATCTCCTCAACCAATATCTCTGTATCCGATCTTGGAACAAGCACAGCCGGACTAACCTTAAAATCCAAGCCCATGAATGAAGCAGATCCGATAATATACTGAAGAGGCTCTCTGGTGCATCTTCGCTCTATAGCTTTATCATATGTTTCGAGATTATCAGTAACTTCTTTGTCCCCATGAATCATCAAATCATTTCTTGTTATACCAAGAAAATGCTCCATCATCATTCTGGTGTCATTTTCAGGTTCAGGGATTTCATTCTCTTTGAAGCGTATTACTGTATTTTTGTAAATATCAGATACTATCACTTTTATTGTTCCTTAGCTTCGTCCTGTTCGGTAGCAGTATGTTCAGCTTCCGTCTCGGCATCTGCGATTATTTCAACATCTGCATCCGTCTCAATATCGTCTTCCTCGACTTCATCTACATACTTAGCTTCGATTTCATCGTCCCAGTCATCTACGTCATTAACAAGTTCTTCAGTATTTTCTATAGAAGAAACCTCGTCCTCGTCATCGATTGCCTGCTTAGGATCGTGTTTATCATCTTCTACCCACACGTCGCCTTCACCGTAGCCATAAGCCTCTTCGAGGTATGCCTTCCAATCGAATACTGCTTCTATGGAAGCAATAGCAACCTGAACCATATACTTGTCAGGCTCTTTGGTAGTGATGCGCTGAACCAGTAATCCGGGTGCAGCAATGACTTTTACAAACCAGTTATCATATCTTCCGGTAAGTCTCAAAACTTCATACGAAATACCTGCGACAACAGGGATCATAGCCAAGCGAATAAGAAATCTGATCCATATAGAATCAGTTCTTATAAAGAAGAAAATAATTACGCTGATAAACACAACCAGGAACAAAAAGCTGGTTCCACAACGTCTGTGGAATCTTGAGCTTCTCATAACATTTGTCACTGTGAGAGGTCTTCCCTTCTCAATACAGTTAATGCATTTGTGCTCAGCACCATGATATCTGTATAATCTGCGAATATCCTTCATCAGGCTGATAAGCAAAATATATGCCAGAAAAATGAAAATTCTGATTGCACCCTCGATAAGTGCCATCAATGAATTATTCCTGATAGTCTTCTCAAAAAGTGATGCTACGTATGTAGGAAGAATAACAAACAGTCCGATTGCAATTATAAATGAAATAATGGATACAATAACTGTTCCCGCATTTGACGAGCTGGACGTATCAACCTTCTTAGAATCTCTGGCACTTTCCTTAGATGATTCCTCATCATAGAAAGTAGTAGAATAATTCAGTGCTCTCATTCCGAGAATCATTGAATCTACAAAATTGAAAATACCTCTGACAAAAGGAATCTTATTTATAATATTGCTGTGCGCAAAACCGGCATAATGCTCGACTTCAATGGCAATATTACCATCAGGCTTTCTGACAGCGACTGCATACTTCTCGCCATTCTTCATCATTACACCTTCAAGAACAGCCTGTCCGCCTATTCCCGAATATCCTTTTTTAGCGCCCTCTGCCATAACTAATGCTCCTATCTAATACTACGCTTTAACTGAGTAGGCTAACACCTACTCGATACACGATTGTATAACACTTCAATTCCGCTCCGCTACATTTCAGTGATTATACGTTCACCAAATGAAAACATCTGTGCAAGCACATGTTTTCACTTGGCTCATCGTGTATAACAAAAAGGGCTGAGGTAAACCTCAACCCTTTGATCAACTCTCTTTGATTACTGAAGACCGTACTTCTTATTGAACTTATCGATACGTCCATCAGCTCTAGCAGTCTTCTGCTGGCCAGTGTAGAATGAGTGGCACTTTGAGCAAACTTCTACGTGGATCTCAGGCTTGGTTGAACCGGTTACAAAAGTGTTACCACAGTTGCAGGTTACAGTTGCCTGGTAGTATGTAGGATGGATTCCTTCTTTCATTTCATTCACCTCGCTATATATAAAAGTAATAATCGCGATTTTAACCGCACTGCCTATGCAACCACAGACAGCGAAACTACTATATCACATAAAAATTGTCTGTGCAAGAAGTTTTTTTGCGTTACTTACGCTTTTTAAGGCTTTTTTTTGCTACAACCAACATACCAATAATAGCAGCCAAAAGAACACCTACTACAGCAAGAGCTACAATGATAATCTTCTTCAGTGTATCCTTGTCTGCAAAAACTCCGCCTTCATTTTCAGATGACTCATCGTCCGAATCATCATCCTTCTTATCGTCTTTATTGTCTTTATCTTCTGAATCGCCGTCCTCTGAATCACCATTCTCTGAATTATCTTCTTCCGGCTTTTCATCAGATCCGGCTTCTCCATCCTCTTTACCATTTTCAGAAGAATTATCTTCATCGCCTTCTTTATCTTCCTTAGATTCAGAATTATCGGCATCAGAATTCTCTTCACCATCAGAAGAATTATCTCCGGCATTATCTTCTGAGTCTGAACTTTCTGAAGAGTCAGAACCTCCCGTAGTTCCATCGCTATCTGATGATCCCGTTCCATCTGAATTTGCATTAGCACCTTCTGAATTTCCGTTGGCATCTTCAGTTGTATCTTCTGATGTTCCATCAGACATACCGTTACCCGGCTTATCGACTTCCAATCCTCCGGGATTCTCAACGTGAGGCTGTCCGTTTGTAGCAACATCCTCACTCTCAGTCTCAACCACAGGCTCCTCAGCATTAGCAATACTGTAATTATTCATAGTGATTGTTCCGGCTGCCATCATAGCAGTAACCGCGAAAGCCAATCCCTTAACTAATAATTTCTTTTTCACAATTGTCCTCTCAATTCATATGTGTACTTAATTAATTCAGCACCTAAAATGACTATTTTACCATCATATGTAGATTACTTTTCCTGCTGAAGGTAATAATTCATGCGCAATTACCATCCATTTTTGTCATTCCATGTTTCAAAGGTAAAAATCACGTACCAATTACCATCGGATTAAGTAATTTTGCGTTTTCAACGGTAAATATTAATTGTTTTTACCATCATTATTGTTTTTTAGGAATATTAATGGTAAAACAACGTGGTTTGTTACCATCAATATTGTTTTTATGAAATTTCAATGGTAAAACATCATAATTTTTACCATCATTATTATTTTTAAGAAATTTCAACGGTAAAACATCATAATTTTTACCATCGTTATTAATGCATCTAACTTTCGAATGGTAAAAAGGTTAAACGCCCTTCTTTCTTACCATCAAAAAAGAACTCCAAATGACAGTAATCTATAAAACCAACTTCCCGTATTATATCATGAAATAATCATATGGGAAGCAAAAATCCCCACAAAGATTCCTACATACATTAATCCAAGACTTACTCCACGAAGCTTTTTATATCTATCAACCAAATAAAAAGCTATCATAGATAGCAGCACATTCATTAGCAAATGTGCCACCACGCCAAAGATTATCCTGACGCTCGATGTAGAAGCTATCCCGTTAGCACCACCGTTACTGTTGAGTGCGAAAGCATCTCCACCCCCAAGCACATTGCTACCAAGAACAGCACTTTCGAAAGTATCTCCCCCACTAAACACACAACTGCCAAGCACATAGCTACCAAAAACAAAAGCGACTCCACCGAGCACACCCAGTACCAGCATCAGCAATATGCTTGCCTTTTTACTCTTTATCACTGAAGCCACTATACTGCCGCCTGCTCTTCCTACTACCACAGCCAATAATACTAGCACTGAAGCAACAATATTAGTTCTCCAATCATAGATAACTTTCGTAGCAACAAACGCGCCTAAGGCCGATATCAGTATGCACCCAAAAGCAACAACAAAATAGCTTGGACTGAATTTATCCTGTATAACTTCATCCGTCTCAGCTACTCCGTTATAAGCATCCGAGTCCTGCTTGACTGCTACAAACTGTAATGATCTCTCCTTATATATAATGTGCATAAATCCAACAAGCGCCATTATAATTGCCGAAGCTATCCATACGTTTTGGATGTATCTGTATGCCGATGTAAAATCAGCCGCCACATTTCCAACCCACAGTCCGGGAATTCCTGCTGCCAAAATAATACCGACGCCTTTTGCCCCACTGCGCTTACCTGTATCATCATGCATACATCCAAGCAAGCTTCCCATTGTGACAAGTGCATTACCTACACCCAGCGCATACAATCCAAAATACATTCCCACTAGCGCGAACACCATTCCGAGCATTGTAACGCCCCAGTAGAATCTTCTTCTGACCGGTCCCGCATCAATCTTTAGCTTAGATGTTACAACATCACAAACAATTCCTAACAGCAAAGGTACGACATATGCACATATACCGTAAAAAAGATAGGCATAAGCACTATCTTTGCCGTACTTAGCCGACATAGAATAAGCACTTATGCCATTTGCAATAAAATGAATAATCGAATAAATTGCTAACATATCTTTCACACTACAGGAACTTATTCTTTTTAACCAACTGTACAAAATCAGAATTATTTCGTGTATTGGCAAACATATTAAGAATTCTGTCAGTAGCCTCATCGGGCTTAAGTCCGTTGAGAGCTTTTCTCATAATATTGATTGCCTCAAGCTCGTCCGAATTGAGCAACAAATCTTCTCTTCTGGTTCCGGACTTAGCCAAATCAATAGCCGGGAAGATTCTCTTCTCTGACAGCTTTCTGTCGAGAATAATCTCCATGTTTCCGGTTCCCTTGAATTCCTCGTATACAACATCATCCATCTTACTTCCGGTCTCAACAAGTGCTGTTGCCAGGATAGTAAGGCTTCCACCTTCGCGCATATTTCTCGCTGCGCCGAAGAATCTCTTTGGCATATGAAGCGCTGCAGGATCAAGACCACCGGACAATGTACGTCCTGATGGAGGAATTACCTGGTTGTATGCACGGGTTAATCTGGTGATTGAATCAAGCAGGATTACAACATCCTCTCCCAGCTCAACAAGGCGCTTGGCTCTCTCAATAACCATTTCCGCAACACGCATATGATGCTCAGGCTGTTCATCGAATGTAGAATAAATAACCTCTACATTCTGTCCGATAATAGCTTCCTTAATATCTGTAACTTCCTCAGGGCGCTCATCAATAAGCAGAATCAAAAGATGAGTCAGAGGATCGTTTCTAAGCATTGAATGTGCCACTTCCTTAAGAAGTGAAGTCTTTCCTGCCTTAGGAGGAGATACAATCATACCTCTCTGTCCTTTACCAACAGGGCTTACAAGATCCATTGCTCGCATAGCAACACTACAGCCGGGAGTCTCAAGCTTAATTCTATGATCAGGGAAAATCGGTGTCAGATTTTCAAATGCAATTCTGCGTGCAATCTCTCTGGCAGGTCTTCCATTAGCCTTATCAATAAATGCGAGTGGGCTGAATTTTTCCTTCTCGCCCTTAGCCTTCTTGATACCGCTAAGCACATCACCGGTCTTAAGTCTAAAACTTCTGATCTGAACAGGTGACACATATACATCCTGGTCACCCGGAAGATAGTTATCGCTTCTGATAAATCCGTAACCCTCCGGCATAACCTCAAGAATACCGGTTACAGGAGAATCTCCCTCCTGCATCACATATACCCCAGGCTCCTGAGCAGGACGCTGCTCACCCGAAGTTCTCGTTTCATTTGTGGGACGAGCTTCGTTTGAAGGGCGTTCATCATTGACAGTGCGCTGCTCAACAGCTGCTACACCTTCCTTCTCAGCCACCTCAGCATCGCTATTATCTGCATTACTCCTTGCCTTCTGAGCAGCCTCTGCGTTGCCTCTTGACTTCTGCGCCGCCTCTGCATTGCCTCTTGACTTCTGCGCTGCCTCTGCATAACGCTTCTCAGGTGAAGGGCTTGACACCTTACGCTGATTGTTTCGTCTGCTATCAGGTCTGTTACTTCTTTCTGTTTTTTCAGCCCTGTCAACCTCAGCGGTTTTCTCGCCGGTCACAGGCTTATCTGCTGTCTTAACAGATTTCTCACCGGCCTCTGACTTATCTGCGACCTTACCATCAGCCTCTTCCATCTTCTCTTTATTATCAGCTCTTTCAATTCTTACAGCCTTGGATGCAATCTCTGCCTTGGCAGCTTCCTCCGCCGCATCAGCGCTCTTTCTTCTGCTGTCTTCTGCAATCATAAGTTCAACAAGAGCTTCCTTCTTTAATCCGGTAATTCCTTTTAACCCGCCGGCCTTTGCAATCTCACGCAATTCAGCAATCGGCAATGACATTAACTTTTCTTTCATATAACCTCTTCAATTAACAATAGGGAAATAAACTATGCGAATAGCATAACAGACACTTATGTTTATGTATGTAATTTATCACAAGAGCCTGATTTATTCAAGTTGATTTGTATCCTACATCGTAATCTCGCTGCTCTTTTCTTACTCGATGCATTTCATAAAATTCACATTCGGTTCCATCATTTTTTCTCTTATAATTCACAATTTGTTCCATCATTTCGTCTCTTATAATTCACAATTTGTTCCAATCTTTCGACCTTGTAATATTTTCAGAAATTTTATCAGCCAAATTGGCTACTTTACCATCACATGTCGATTACTCTTTTGTTAATGGTAAAAATTCATGCACGATTACCATCAATTATCGCCATTCTATATTTCAATGGTAAATTTTCTCATCAAATACCATCGAAATAAACAATCTGCCGTTTTCAAAGGTAAATACTATTGTATTTTTACCGTTAATATCATTTTCTTGAAGATTCAATGGTAAACAACACTTTGCTTTTACCATTGATATTAGTTTTCAAGAAAATTCAATGGTAAATACCTATTTGCTTTTACCGTTAATATCATTTTCTAGAAAATTCAATGGTAAATACCTACTTGCTTTTACCATTGATATTAGCTTCCAGGAAAATTCAATGGTAAATACCTATTTGCTTTTACCATTGATATTAGTTTCCAGGAAAATTCAATGGTAAATACATCTTTATTTTACCATTATTATCAATTTCAAGATAATTCAATGGTAAAACAACATGATTTATTACCATCATTATTAACTCATCAACCTTTCAAATGGTAAATGCATCCATTTACTTACCATCACTACTAAAACTTAGCATCACTACCAAAGCACACTCCATCACTACTAACGCACACCACCGCAAACAAAAGACATCACATCACTACAAACGCACAAAAAAAAGGAAGATGCATGCACTTACCTCACACATCTTCCTCATATGAACTTCTTCTCTATATGAGTTTCTTCTTTATATGAACTTCTTTATATGAACTTCTTCGTCATATGGCTTTCCTCATATGAACACTTTATCAAATCGTCTCTATTCGCTTAAACGAAAAAATTACCATTAAAAGAAAAAATTACCATTCTCTTCAGCATCATCTGTTTCTCCATCTGTTTCTTCGTCAGATTCTTCGTCTATTTCTTCATCAACAAACTCATCTGAAGTATCAAATTGAATCTCATTATCAAGCTGTTCAAATATATCAAGCTGTTCAAATGAATCTCTGATTTCTACACTATCTTCATGAAGTTTATCATCATCAATAGTGTCAAATTCAAAAGCCCATTCATGAGATTCTTCAGCAACCTTTTTATTGCCGGTAGTACTTGCCTGTCTATGCTTAAATACCAAAATAGCAGTCCTGATAGCTATAACCAATATAACAATCGCTATCACCACAGCTACACCGATAATAATATACTTTACAATCGGATTCTTCTGTGCAACATCTGCATTCGCATCGTCAGAATCAGCCGCCGATGAATTAGTACCTAGCGGGGTATCCAAGCCTTCGCGGTCATCATTTTCTGCTGAAGACTCATTAGCACCGTTAATACCAGTCCCAGCGTCAGCAATCAAATCATCTGAAGAATCATCACCCGAATCGCCATCACTAGAACCGGCTTCAGATCCATCATCAACAACACCACCATTACCGCCATCACTAGCACCAGAATCAATGCTGCCATTACCATCATCACCAGTCATAGAATCAGCGTCACCATCACCTGGATTTCCCGCAATGGGTTCATCTACAGCAGTCTCATCCACGTTCTGTCCTGCATCAACTTGTCCATCCGCATTCTGGCCACCATCACCATCCTGAGCTCCACCGTCACCGGCATTAGCACCATCACCATCCTGTATTCCATCAGCTCCGGGCACAGCAATTACAGTAACCTGCACTGCCCCCAGAGAGACTACATTTAATGAATTTCCAGCGGCATCATATACCACAGCCCCAATCACAGATACACTCGATGCTCCGTCCTGCAGTGCATTGAAATATATCATTGTCTTATTCTGGCTGCCATCGGTTACTCCCACACCATCTATAAAGATAACGCCATCTCCAACGATACCGCTGGCTCCATCGCTATACTGTAGCTTGGTAGTGTCATAAGCAATCTCTATATGATAGCTACCGATTCCCTCTGTCGTGCCGTCTACATTCTCGACATACACTCCCATCGGGAAGCGTTCATTCTGATTCTTCTCGTAAAAATTAGAGCCAAATCTGACCTGTATATCAGCTGCCTGAGCGCGCATAGTACCAAAACAGCAGATAAAAACAGCTGCCATCGCAAACATCATTACACGCACGCACTTGAATAAATGTAAACGAGCCCCAAAAAGCTTACTATTAATCGTTTGACTACAATTATTTGTCTGCCTGCTATTCTTTGTTTGTCTGCAATTATTTGTTGGCCTGCCATTATTTGTTTGACCGCTATTATTTGCTTGCCTGCTTCTATTTGTTTGTATCGCTTCCGTAATATTCACCATAATACTTTCCATAGTATTTACCGTAATATTTTCCGTAATACTTGCCATAGTAGCCCTTACCTGTAAGGTTGACCTTGTTAAGCACTACTCCCAGAATCTTAGCTCCGGCTACATCCAGCTGCTCCTTGCTCTTCTGAGCAAATCTATAGCTGATAGCACCGGCCTCCATTACCATGATAATACCATCACATACCTTAGATACAATTGCGGCATCGATTACGCTTCCTACAGGCGGTGTATCGACAATTATCACGTCAAATACCTCTCTGCAAGACTCAATCAGCTTCTTGAACTTATTGCCACCAAGAAGCTCACTGGGATTGGGCGGCACAGGTCCTGCAAAAACCATATAGAAATTTGGCACGTCCGTCTCGCAGACCACATCGGAAAATACCTTCTTACCTACCAGGCAGTTGGTCAATCCGAACTTAACATTACCCTTCTTGTATCTAGATCTCATTACCGACTTTCTAAGATCGGCATCTATGAGAAGTGTCTTCTTACCGGCCTGTGCAAAAGAAATAGCCAGCTCAAATGACACAGAGCTCTTACCTTCATTCGGTGTAGTACTGGTAAAAGCAATAACCTTAATATCCTCGCCTGAGAACTCTATATTGGTTCTCAGTGTCTTAAAAGCTTCCTTGGAACGGAAGTCCATATCACGCTTATTAATTTCAAACTGCTGCATATGATCTTCCTCCTAATCTAAGTCCTCAATAGTAATTTCTTCCAGTTCAACTTCCTTAACACGCTGAACCTTACGTACCGGTGCAGGTCTCTGACCATCCTGTGAAGGTCTAAGACTTCCCTGCGCCACCCTTACAGGAGACGCCTGAGCCGGTCTTGTCGAAGCCCCCTGCGCAGTTACACCCTGAACAGGTCTTGTCGAAGCCCCCTGCGCAGTTGCTCCCTGAACAGGTCTTGCCGAAGCCCCCTGCGAAGTTGCTCCCTGAGCAGTTCTTACCGGAGCATCTTCTTCATATCTCTCTGAAGTGGTCTGTGCAGGTCTTGAAGGTGCACTCTTCACCGGCTTATTTCCATGCTCCGAAGCCGTCTTCTTGCCGGACTTCTTACCCGCCTTATTACCCTGGTCATCTATTACTTCCATCACAGGAATAAGTGCCAGTGCACTCAGTCCCAGATAATTCTCTACATCCTCTGCAGTCTTGATAGTATCATCAAGCATAAATCTGATAATTATCACACCTGCACTGAGCACCAAACCAACCATAGCTGCCAACAATGTATATTTCTTGACAGAAGGCTCACTGGGTGATGTGGGCAAATTAGCCTCATCAACCACGGTAACAGCCTCGATATCTGTTACATTAGTGATATGCTTAGCAGCTGTCTCACGAATACAGTTCGCTATTGTCTGTGCCTTCTCAGGGCTGGCATCAGTTACAGCAATAGTGATAATACGTGTGTTGGCTTTATTACTTACACTTACACGTGACTTGAGACCACGATAACTATCATTAAGCTCGCACTCTTCTATTACATTCTCAAGCACAGTACGACATGTAATCAATTCCTCATAGTCCTTGGTCAACTGAGAAGCCAGCTGAGTATCACTATAAGTCACACTCGATTGATCATTCTGCTTGGACATAATGTATATACCGGTATCAGAGGTATACATAGGTGTCATTACGAATTTGCTCACTGCAAAACCGGCTGCCGTCATTACTACAGCACTGATAATGATTATCCAGGCATAGTGAAGAAGCACACCCAGTATTTCCATCAAATCAATCGTATTCTTATCATTTGCTTTATTATCCGTTCTCATCTCTAACCTCAGTCCGCACTTATTATATCCATAGCATTATTATAAGTAATATTCTCTATATACTGCTCATCACATATCTTACGAAGCACTGCCATACACTTCCTAGTGTCAGGTATACGCCTCTTGCTGTCATGCGCATCCGTGCCTATATAGTCCACCACTTCATCCCGCAGCAATCCGGCTACATACTTTTTAATCTTTAGTCCGAGCTTACCTTCCACACTTGCGGCATTAATCTGTATCTCAGCGCCCATACGCTTAAGTTCATACACCAGCTCAGGATTAGCCACCGTACACTCATATCGCTCCACATGTGCGACTATCGGCACAAATCCCACACTGATAATCGCATCTACCGCATTACGTATATACGTAGCTCTCTCACCGGGGAAAAACTCTACCAACACCCTGTCAGTATCATTCATCGAACATATCTTCCCGGCCACGATATCATCCGCACAGCCATCATAATACAGAAGTTCATTCCCGGGATACAGATTAATATCAATCCCCTCGTCCCTGGCTACAGCTGTAACCTTATCAATCAGACTCACTATCCTCTCATAGCCGGCATTATGATGTCCGTTCTTAAAATGAGGAGTGACAATCATATCTGTAGTCCCGCTCTTTTGTGCTATTCGTAGCATCTCGATAGTAGTCTCCATACTCTGAGAACCATCATCTATTCCGGGTAAAATGTGAATATGCATATCCACGAATCTGTCTTCACTTTTATGCATAACACATCCACTCCTTATCAGCACATAATATAACAGAATAACATATCTATGATAATCCTGTATACCGGGCATGTCAATCTCACGCCCCATATCACATGCCACCAATATGCGACAGATATGCTACTGCTACTGCTACATCTACCCCCACATCAGCACCTATCAGTCTCTGTATTCTGTCATATTAGGAGTCACAGAGAATCCTAAGGGAGTATCCACTCCGGGTGCCGTGGTCACTTTATACGTAACCGTCGTACTTCCGCCGGGTGATAAATATCCTCTCATATATCCCAGTTCCCAATCTCTGTATGTCTTCTCTGTAATGGTAAATCCACCGGTAACAGAAAAATCAGATACAGTACCTCCTGCGGGTGCAAAAAGATGAATCAGACAGCTCATAGAACCATTTCCGGTATTAATATATCCGTAGTAAGCACTTGCCTCCTGATATGTGATAGTATTGGTAAATGTAACTGCGACATCATAGGTACACGAATTATCTACATTTACTACAGGTTCACTACATTCAATGTTGATATCCAGATACCAGCCCATCTTACAAGCATTGCAGAGGCTAAAATACACTCCCGCCTCAGGATTTTCAGGGTCAGAATTAAGTCCACCTGAGCTTCCGCTACTGATAGCTATCTCCTGCTCTTCTTCATCTGAGAACCAGAACATAATATTACGTGATTCAATGCCATCGCTAAGTACACCTAGGAACTCTGGCATGTAGGCCACCTTGAATTCATCAATGAGCAGTGACATAGTCTTTTCTGCAATTTCTGCAAATAAACTGTCTGCATACTCATTTCTTGATTCGTTATCGCCTCCTGCACTTACACTTTGATACTTGGCATATATCTCAAAATTAAGAAATCTGGTAGCATTCTCTCCGGTAAGTACTGTTCCGTCAGAAAGTTCAATATCACCAAGGAATACGAGGAGGTCCTGAATAATAGAAGGAGTCAATGATATTACGCCATCCACCTTCTTATCCTTACATTTTTCGTATGAAACTGCCCATATCTCTCCCACACGCTCAAAATCAGGACAAAAGTCAGCGTCCCATGGAAAAGGCATACCATAGAACAAATCCCTCTCCTCAGCTGTAACATTTGCAGCTACAGGTATAGGCATATACGGATAAAAATCATCATGTATCGGATGAAAATCCCCTATAAAGAGAAGTCCATTCTCTATACTAAGGCTTCCCACTGTTCCGGGGAATCCCCCTGAAGCACGTATCTCTGACGTACCCTGTGTGCCCAGAAAATAGAACCTGTCACTTCCATCACCCAATATAGTATGAATCAATGGCAAATATTTCTCACCTTTTTCATACGTATCGATTATATGGTCCAGCTTATCCTGATATTCTGATATCTTTCCATTAGCATCAAGGAGTGACACATCCAGCGCATCCATCTCTAATGATATCTCTCGGAAGTCAGGCATTACGCCTTCTATAAATGTAAGATACTCGTTGATGACTACTACATTAAATCCGCCGTCAGCCTTGATATTATCAAGAGGTGTCTGTTCTAGCTGATCTATCAGCGGTCTGATTACCTTTTTCGATGCATCATCCAGGAATCCTACAAAAGAAGTAATCTCTGCAGTATATTCCTTCACCTTACCGTTAGCATCCAGTACGCCCAGGTCTTTGTTCTCAATATATGATGCAATATACTCCACTTCGGGAAGCAATCCATCTATAAATATCAGATAACTTCTAAGAGCTTCGTTATTATATCCGGTCTCTGTTTTGATCGAATCTATAGGATATTCACGTAGCATATCTACTGTAGGCACCAGCACTCTTCCGGATGCCTCATTGACTACATCCGCCAGCTGGATAAATCCATTAAGATATGCAGTAATCTTGCCGTCTGTATCCACCAGACTGACATCTACTTCCTGCATCCTCACAGATACATCATTCATCACAGGTGTAATGCTATCAAAATACTCTACATATGCTATCACAGCATCTGCATTTATATATCCGTCCACCATTACTGTATCGGTAGGATGTGCCTCTAATAAACCGATTAACGGCACGATGATATTATCATTTGTAGTGTCTAATATCTCTGTCAGACTTATAGCAGACTTAATCTGCTTACCCACTATAGGCAGACTCGCTATCACTTTCCAATACGGCGTAGATATACTGTCTCGCAGCGCACTACTATCTACACGAATCTGGTCTGATGCTACTACGGCAGCTGTCATATCGCGCTGTGCGATACATGATGCTACATTACTGACATCTGCTTTAATGACGCCGGCCTGAGCCTTGATAGGCTTAATCTGTAGCGCTCCATATATTGCAAAAATAGCGAGCGCCAATACTACAGCACCGATAACAGAACCGATAATAATTACTCTTTTTTTATTCGGTTTATGATTATTACGTTTATTATTTCTCTTAAATATTACATTCATTATTTTCTATAGTTTTCCACGACCTTAGTCACTGCGTGGATTACGTCCTTCACATCCTGATCTGTCATCTTAGGATACAAAGGAATACTCATGATACCCTCATACACCTTCTCAACATTTGGGCATAGTCCCTTATCATAACCTAGACGCTGATAGTAAGGGAACCAGTATACGGGGACATAGTGTATCTGACACTGTACATTCTCCGCACTCATCGCATCGAAGAACTCTCTTCTAGTGCAATTAAGCTTATCTAAATCCAGCCTGATAATATACAGATGTCTGCATGTATCAGATTCCGGGATTTCTCTCTGTACTATTATCTCCGGCATCTTCGCAAATGCCTCATTGTACCTACACACTATCTCCTTACGTCTGGCAGCAAATGAATCAAGCTTCTTCATCTGACTGACAATCAGTGCTGCCTGGAAGTCTGTAATACGATAATTATACCCTAGAGATATCTGCTCGTAATACCATGGGCCTTCGTGCGGTGCACCTTCCATCAGACTCTCGTCATGAGTAATACCATGTGTATGCGCCAGCACCAGCTTCTGATACAGCTTATCATCATTAGTCAGGCAGGCTCCACCTTCGCCGGCAGTAATAGTTTTAACCGGATGGAAGCTGAATGTAGTGATATCAGCTAATGAACCTACCTGCTTTCCATTGTATCTAGACGCAATAGAATGAGCTGCATCTTCGATGAAAATCAGGTTAAATTCATCGCAGATAGCTCTAATCTTCTCTACCTCAACAACCTGTCCTGTGAAGTCAACAGCCACTACAGCCTTGGTCTTCTCTGTGATATGTGCTCTGATGCTATCAGGATCAATGTTATATGTATCAGGATTGATATCAGCAAATACAGGCGTAGCTCCGCAATACAACGCACAGTTAGCAGAAGCCGCAAAGGTAAGAGGTGTAGTAATCACTTCATCCCCGGGGCCAATCCCTGCTGCAATACATGCACAATGAAGAGCTGCTGTACCATTAGATACAGCGACAGCATGCTTGGCACCTGTGTATATCTCTAGCGCTCTCTCCATCTCTGAGACCATAGGACCACAAGTCAAATAGTCACTTCTAAGAATATCAGTCACTGCCTGCACATCATCTTCATCAACCCACTGATGTCCATAATATATTTTATTGTTGCGCACAGGATAACCACCATCTATTGCTAATTTATCCATGCCTTAATTTCCTCCATCACATCCTCATCGGGAAATATTCACCATTATTCACAGCAATATTCACCTATATAAAACAGCCCACTTTCGTGGGCCGTTATCATGTTCACTAATTAGTGCTCCAAATCAATAGTCTTAAGCAACTCTCTGATCTGCTCAACAGTCAACCACTCTGAGTTAATATCAGAGCTATAAGAAAATCCTTCCGGAACCTTCTTGCCAGTAGGCACAGGCATTCTCTTCTCACTCCATACCATCTGAGGATATACAATAAAATGCTTATCGTATTCATACGTGGTCATCGAATCTTCTACTGTAACCATAATCTCGTGAAGCTTCTCGCCCTCACGAATGCCCACTTCCGGCTTCACACATCCGGGAAGCATCGCCTCTGCTAAATCTGTAATTTTGAAAGAAGGGATCTTACTGATAAATGTTTCTCCACCTTTAGCCTCTTCCAATGCCTTGATTACCAACTTCACGCCTTCCTCAAGACTAATCCAGAATCTAGTCATACGATAGTCTGTAATAGGAAGCTCTGTTCCACCATTCCTAATAATATTATTGAAGAACGGAATTACTGAGCCACGGCTACCTGCTACATTACCATAACGTACAATAGAGAAATTCAGATTACTAGCCCCTGCATATGCATTGGCAGCGATAAACAACTTATCAGAAACCAACTTAGTACCACCATAGAGGTTTACAGGATTAACCGCCTTGTCTGTAGACAATGCCACAACCTTCTGAACATCAGTATCCAAAGCCGCCTCAATAATATTCATAGCACCATGGATATTTGTCTTAATCGCTTCATTGGGATTATATTCGCATGCAGGAACCTGCTTTAATGCAGCTGCATGAATCACATAATCCACTCCGTTGAAAGCTCTTCTAAGGC
>DCIR01000022.1 GCA_002317155.1 Lachnospiraceae bacterium UBA1721 | reverse complement strand
GGTGGGTTTTAGGAAATTCTGATTTCCCTGTTGACTCTACTTTGCGTAGGTACACTTATTTAAGGTATAAATATAGAATGACTGCATGGAGGTAAAAATGTATGAATATGATGATACGAAGGAACGAATGGAACTTGAAAAAATAGCGGATAAGTTATTTGGTTAGAGTCATATTTAAAGAATTACGTGGAGGAAAGCAAATGACATATTGTGGAAATGATTGCTGTAAGGAATGTAATAGATTAGCAGAATGTGGTGGCTGTGAGGCTTGTAAGGGACATCCTTTTGGAGGGAGCTGTGTTGCAGAGAGAAGTAGAGACTTTGCCAGACTAAAGGCTCAACTGATAGAGGATATAAACGATTTAAACATAGAGGGATTAAGTGTAAATGATCTCTATCTTCTAACTGGAGGATATGTTAATTTGGCTTATCAGTTACCAAATGGAGAAACAGTCAAATTTCTAAATGATAATGATGTTTATTTAGGAAACCAGATAGAGAAACAGAATTCTGAAAGATGCTATGGAGTGGTAGCTTCTGAAGAGTTTATTCTTGTCTGTGAGTATGGTTGTAATGGAATAAATCCGGAAATTGTTCTTTACGCAAAAAGATAAATTGATACTTTTGTAAAAATGGAGTTTTCTTATAAGTTTGGAGATAATAGATAGTATATTATTGTAGTATTATGAGCCATAGCAGGGTGCTGTGGTTTTTTATAGAAATAACACCGAGATATATGGATATGAAACTAAACGTCTGAATGAGCAGGTAAAAAGAAATATTACAAAATTTCCAGATGATTTTATGTTTGAATTAACTAATGATGAAGTTTATATGCATGATAGTCGATATAATTATTGAATAAGTTCAAATGTCTTGAATTAAAGGGGGATTAATAATGGCATCAGATTGTACGGTTTCTATTGATAATGGATATATAAATTTACGTGTAGGAGCGATTATCATGAAAGGCGATAAATTCCTGATGGTTGGAAACCAAAAGGATGATTATCTATATTCGGTTGGCGGGCGTATTCAGTTCGGAGAAAGCGCCGAGGAGGCAGTTGTTCGCGAGGTGTTTGAAGAAACTGGAGTTAAGCTGGAAGTGGATCGCCTTGGTTTTATTCATGAGAATTTTTTCTACGGTGATTATGGCAAAAAAGAAGATAAATTGATCTATGAAATTTCGTATTTCTTTTTTATGAAAACACCGGACGATTTTGAACCTGTATGTGATAGCTTTACTGATGATGAGTCAAAAGAACGATTCATTTGGGTTGATGAAAAAAGCGATATTGTTTATTATCCGACATTCTTCAGAGAAGAACTAAAATGCCCTAGCAATATAGTAAAACATATTGTAACTGATAATAGAAGATAAAATGAAATGTGTAGGGCTGAATGTAGGATAAAGATTATGTAGGAGTGAGGAAAAGTATGAATTATAGAATTGCAAAGGATAATGATATAGTTGGTTTAGCTAATGCAATGGCCTTAGCGTATTCAGAAGCACCGTGGTACGAGAATTGGACTGAGGAACGTGCCGTAAGGCGTGTGAAAGGTATACTTGGTAATTATCAGGCGATTGGACTCGTTGCCGAGGAAAATGAGGAAATAGTAGGTGGCATGCTTGGATACATTGACCCATTTGCAGAGGAAGATTTCTTTTATGTATCGGAGCTATTTGTTGTTCCAAAGAAAAAGAAGCAGGGCGTTGGCAAGGCACTTCTCGGTAAACTTGAAGTTATCTTGCAGGAAAAACAGATATCAGTAATACAGTTGATGTCTATAGAAAATAATGAAGCCTTTTACGCAAAATGTGGATTGGGCAAGGATGATGTATCAGTGCTGTTCAAACGATGTTAATGGGTAATGTCGAGGGCGTCTTTGTCATGCGGAAAGTGACGAGTAAGTATTTTCGGAGGAAGTATGTTAAAAAAATAGAAGCGATGCATTGCTTGAGATATATACACCAGAAATTCCAACTAGTGGATTATATCATTTGGAAATACTATTGACGATAGATAATTAATAAATGTTCATGAGTAATGAATTGGTGTAGGACAGACTTGAGAATAAAAAATAAAATATATGTTGACTCTTCCCTTGGGGAATCCTTTAAGGTAGGTATATGAACGTTCAAGACACCTATAAATTAAGATATGGAGGACACCAAAGTGAAAGATAAAATGACATCAGGGGAAATAGCAAAAAAGGCTGGAATATCACAGAAAGCAGTAAGACTGTATGATGAGAAGGGATTACTGAAGCCTTCTGATTATTCTGAAGGTAATTACAGATTATATAACAATGAATCATTACTTGTCCTAGAGAAAATAATAGCATTAAAACAGATTGGGTTTTCACTGGAGGAAATCAGAGATAATCTTATTGGAAGTAAGAACACCGATATTTTAGGAACGCTTCAAGAACAGATTGTAATGATGGAGGCAAAACGTTATGAATTAGAGCGTGCCATTATAAGAATAAAGGCAGTGATTGCAAGAAGCAATGGCGAACCTGATTGGGATGATGTTGCTGATATTTTAAAGAGTATGCAGTCTGACCAGAAGAGCGATGACGGTCATTTTTTTGCACTTGATCATACAAAGGAAGAACTTGACTGGTATGTCAAAATATTCCGTTCTCTGCAGCTAAAAGAGGGTGAACACGTTCTTGATCTTGGCTGTGGCTATGCTAAGGTATGGAGAAACAATTGGGAAGATATTCCGGAGAATGTTCATATTGATGCCTATGATGTACGTGGTAGTTGGGCAGATGATTTTGAAAAGTTTATAGATGAAAATAATGGTCAGCTTGCAGATGGTAGTGAGATTAGTCTGTATTTTGCAGATTTAGAAGAGGAGACGACATGGAATAAAATTAATTCCGAAAATAAGTATTCTATGATACTTGCACACTATTTGACTTATGAGTTGAAGGATGCTGAGACTGTTATTGCAAGGGCTTCGGAGCTGCTGAAAGATGATGGTATTATGTCCTTGAATACTTATGGTAATATGCAGGAGTCAAGATTAAAATGGTGGGTTGAAACCCTTGAAAAATTGGACGTTGACACCGAAGCATTGGAGCAGGAGCTCGCTGATTGTTATGATAAGAAGGAAGTTTGCACAGAAATACTTCAGAAATACTTTTTACAAATTGATGAGATTATAATTCCCTGTACATTTATTTACGATAAGGTGGAAGATTTGCTTAAAGATCTTGAAAAATGTATTCCGAATCATAAAGCATTTTTGGAAAATAATGAATCAAAAATTCGAAAAGGACTGGAGAAGTTGCTATCTGCGGGTAGCGTTAAGGTATTCCATGATGAAGGGTTCTGGAGATTGAAAAAGGGATAGAGAGAATAGACAGTCCATGAGTAGCCAGATTGCCACGCCGGTAGTCTGGTTATTCTTTTGCAAAAATGGTGGTTAAAGGGGACAAATAGATGTAAAAACAGATAGGTTAACATAATTCAAGTTGTTTATATGTTTTATAATCGATATAATAAATGTATAGATTTGAATTGACCGAGCTCTTCAGAGCGAGGGATGACAATTGAACGCAAGTTCAATTGTATGGGAAAGAGATAACTACTTCGCAGTGTTTCATTCGCTACGGCTTTGCCTGCGTTCATGCGTGCTGTCGCACTATAAAATCATAAGCCAATGCGTCTATTGGTGAGCAAGCTCCCCGTAGTCGATTGGCTTATGATTTTGCACTGCTCGTTACCTCGATAAATCCCAGCTTGTCGAGCTGATGCGCGTTAGACAAGAAACTTGAAATCTAACACGTCTATTACACACATTAACGCGCTAAAGTCATGGGCGCAAAATGCTACCCACGATGGACAGTATTATCGGAATATGTAAGAGAAATCCGATTCAATTAGTTGAGTCAGATTTTTTTCTTCCAAATAATTGATTAATTATATATACTGCTAAAAATAATGAGTGAGGGAAGATTATGAAAAAGAAGAAAAAGACCAAGGAGATTGGGAACGGCAAGGCCCTTCTCAATACTCTCTATTCGCTAAAACTGATGTGGAAAATATCGCCTGCAAAGGTAATTCACAGCGGATTGATGCGCCTGATTGGATACTTCGAGTGGTTGTTTTACAGTGCCTTTTTTATGGTGTATGTAATTAACTCTCTTGAAAAGGGAGAGGCGTTCTCGAGGATGCTGATTTTTGTGGGAATCACCGCATCGGTATTCATATGTATCAACATCTATTATGCCTATATCAACGGCAAATTTACTCCTGAAACAGAGCCTAAAATCAATGCGGGTATATACAAAGAATTGCTTAAAAAGGCTGTAAATGTCGAGCTGGAATGCTACGAGGACAGTGATTTTTACGACAAGTACACCCTTGCGATGGAGAAGGCGGATGTCAGACTTACATCTACCGTGGAATCCTTCTTCGGAGTTGTGTTTGGATTCTTTGCCAGTGTTTTTGCATTCATATACATGTTTAATGTAGACCACTATTCAATATTGTTTATATTGTTTCCTGTAATAGGCAACTTTGTATTCAATAGAGTGGTAAGTAAGATTGCATATCAAAGAAACAAAGACATGGCACCGCACAATCGCACTGTGGCATACGTCAATCGTGTAATGTATATGACCGAGTACGCCAAGGAATTGAGACTGACCAATGTTTTTAAGCTCATGCGCAGACAGTACAGAACCGCTATCGACGGTATGTCCAAGGTTGCCGGCAAGTATACTGTTAAGAGCATAATTTTCCATTGGCTATATGTCAATTTTACATTCACATTTATCTTTGAAGGTATGCTGGCATACGGAGCGTACAGAGCGCTTGTTTCGCAGACACTCAGCCTGGCTCAGCTCGCGGTTATTACCAGCATGATGGTATCTACTACCTGGATACTGATAGGCTTTACTGACAGTATTACCGCAAGTTTTCAGAATGGATTGTTTATTGAATACTTGAAGAGTTTTCTGGAATACAAGGAAAAAATTCCCGAGGATATGCAGGGCGAGGATCCCGGAAGTGTAATCGAGAGTCTGGAGTTTAGAAATGTATCATTCGCCTATAAAGATAAAAAGGTTATAGACGGGCTGAATATGAAGTTTGAAGCCGGTAAAACCTATGCTTTGGTAGGTCATAACGGAGCCGGAAAAACTACACTAATTAAGCTACTACTTAGATTTTATGATCCTACTGAGGGTGAGATATATCTAAACGGCAAGGATATACGTACATTCGAGCTTAGGAAGTATCGTGAATTGTTTGCCACTGCTTTTCAGGACAACAGAATCTTTTCTATGTCCGTGTTGGATAATGTGCTGATGAAGGAAGGCAATAATGATGAGTCGGACAAAGAGGAAGCTCAGAAGGCATTGGAGCTTGCCGGTGTATATGACAAGATTATGTCTTTGCCTCAGGGAATGGATACAATCCTGACACGTGAATTTGATGACAAGGGTGAGCTTTTATCTGGAGGTGAAACTCAGAAGATAGTAGTAGCCAGAGCATTTGTCAAAAAGAGTCCGCTCAAGGTATTTGATGAGCCTTCAAGTGCGCTTGATCCGATTGCAGAATATAGGCTTTTCGAGAATATATCAAAATATTGCAGTGACAATATACTGGTGTTCATTTCACACAGACTGTCTTCTGTAAAAAATGCAGATATGATATACCTTCTCGGCGGTGGTAAGGTAAGCGAATCCGGAACCCACGAGGAACTTATTAAGCTAAATAAGAGCTATGCTGATATGTACATAAAGCAGGCAAGAAATTACCTCGCAGATGACGAGTACGAGGAGGTGATGTGATGAAGAACGTATTGAAAAATCACCTCTATCTGTGGAAACTGTGTTTTAAGACCTGCCCCGGTTATATGCTTTATACAATATTTGATGCCTTCAGATATGAGTTTATGATCTTCTTGGAGCATACACTAGGTATCAGATATGTACTTCACTGCGTTGAGTATCATGAGCCTGTATATAAGGCACTTATATTTGTCGGTATCATTGCAGTATTGATGTTCATACTAATGATATTCGATGGGTATTATGCGCATACCTGGCATTTTACCAGCAAGCCCAAGCTGTATAGAGCGCTCAAGGATCAGATGTTTGAAAAGGCTTCAAAGCTGGACTTAAACTGCTATGATGATCCCGATTATTACAATGAGTTTGTACTTGCTGTATCAGAATCGGAGAATTCAATCGAGAGATTCCTGACAACACTTAAGAATGCGGTTCAATGCATCACTGCTATTTCTTCAATGGGCATTTTTTACCTGTTGGTGGACTGGAAGGGAATCATATTTGTACTGGTATCGTTTGTATTGAGATTCCTCCTTTCAAAGAGACTTAACAAGGTTAATTATGATGTTCGTATGGAGGTGAATTCCAAGGAGAGAAAGAGAAATTATGTAAGCCGTATTTTCTATCTTAAGGACTATGCCAAAGAGCTCAGAATGCATCATGGTGTAGGTCGTTACCTTGAGGAGGAGTTTGTCGAGGCAAACAAGGAAATGGTTGCTATCAACAAAAAGGCATCGGGTAAAAGAACCTGGCTACGTTTTGCAAGAGTATATCTGGTGGGTGATTTCATTACAGATGTATTGTATATTATCTATCTGATTTATTCGGCAGCAGTTCTGCATACCGTTGACTACAGCAGTGCGGTGGTATTGTTCAACAATTTGGGAAGCCTACGCGGAAGCATGAATATGCTTGCAGACCTGTTTTCGCAGACTCATGAGAACAGCCTCTATATCGATAAGATACGTGCATTCTTGGCATATGAGCCTAAGCTTGAAATAGAAGAGGGTAAAATGGTTCCGAGTGGTATCGGCGGATTGTCTCTTAAGAATGTATCATTCAGATACAGAGAGGATATGCCCAATACGCTCAACAATATTACACTTGATGTCAAGCCAGGTGAGCACGTGGCGATTGTCGGCTATAACGGTGCAGGCAAAACTACGCTTATTAAGCTTCTGATGCGTCTCTATGATCCTACAGAGGGCAGTATTGAGTATCATGGTGAGAAAATCGCTGAGTATCTGCCTTCGGATTACCGCAGACGTTTTGGGGTAGTTTTCCAGGATTTCCAGTTATACGGTGCGAAGCTGTCCGAGAATGTTGTAATGGATGATTATTCTGACGATGAACTGAAGGCTGCGGAAAAGAATATCAGGAACTCACTTGAGCGCGCAGGATTTGCAGAGCGTCTGGAAAAACTGAATGACGGACTGATGACTTCCGTAACAACGGAATTTGATGAAAAAGGAACTGATTTTTCAGGAGGAGAAGGACAAAAGATTGCTATATCCAGAGCGTTCTATAAGGATGCGGATATACTGATTATGGATGAGCCTTCGAGTGCATTGGATCCGATTGCCGAATATGAGTTGAATAAGGCTATGGAGGAAGCAGCGGAAGGAAAGACAGTATTCTACATTTCGCACAGACTCTCTACTACAAGAAATGCTGACCGAATCATTATGCTTGAAAAGGGAAGAATAATTGAAGAGGGAAGTCATGAAGAACTGCTCGCGCTGAATGGAAAGTATGCTGAAATGTGGCAGGTTCAGGCAAGTAATTATCGTGAATAGGAATGAATATAGAGAATCCGGTGTTGATAAGCGCCGGATTTTTTATGTAGTTATATTTGTTCGTCATTTTTATATATGTTAAGATTAAAAAA
>DCIR01000021.1:43845-62793 GCA_002317155.1 Lachnospiraceae bacterium UBA1721 | reverse complement strand
CGTTAAATATTTGCTGGTATGCTCATAAAACAGCAATTGAGTATATAGACACTCATTGTAAAAAGTAGGGAGTAAGATAATTAAAAAAGCACTACCTTTCGTATTTGGTTTACGATTGGCAGTGCTTTTTACGTAAATGATTATGTGTGCAAGTATTATTTTACATGTATGGTATAGTTTTTAGCCTGAAGGATTGTTACAGCCTTCTCAAGATCATCCTTTTCCCAGAACTCGATCTTTAAGTCACCACCCTGATACTCACGGTTGTGAAGAATTCCGATGTTTTTGATGTTGATGCCGTTTAATGCGAGTATGGTAGCTACTGCGGCAAGTGCACCGGGCTCATCATTAATATCGATAGTGAGAAGATAGCTTACCTTTATAGGACCGCTACCGGCTACTATGAAGGAATCTCTGTATTCTCTTGCGGTATCGAAGATGTTATATATATCTTTTCCGGCTTCTTTTTCGAGAGATGTATCAACATCCTCAAGATAATTGATGTAATCGCGAAGAAGAGTACGGATATTGTCAGTGTTAGTCATACAGATCTGCTCCCACATTGTAGGAGAAGAAGAAGCTATTCTGGTGATATCTTTAAAACCACCTGCTGCCACCATTTTCATGAGACCTTCTTCGTAATCAGACTGCTTTACCAAGTTAACCAAGGCTACTGCAATGACATGAGGAAGATGGCTGATAGCAGCTACTATGTAATCATGTTTATCGTAGGTTAGAACAAGAGCAATCGATCCGAATGATTCAACCAAAGCTTTATAGGCTGCAACCTTTTCCTGGGGGACATCTTCTGTGGGAGTGAGAATGTAATATGCATTCTGAAGAAGAGTAGCTTTTGAATTGGTGTAGCCTACTCGTTCACTTCCTGCCATGGGATGACCACCGATGAAACGTGAGGTAAGTCCAAGGCGCTCAACACATTTGTGAATACCTGTTTTTACACTTCCTACATCTGTGATGATACATTTTTCGGGAAGACTGTCTTTCATTTTCTCAAGGAACTCTTCATTCTTCTGAACCGGAGCGCAGAGAAAGAGATAATCGCAATCAGAAAAAGCACTGTAATCACCGTTGTCAAAGGCGGTCTGATATACTGCCACATCGACAACTTTATCTGAAATTGCTTCCTCGAGTGATTCGGGGCTTCTGTTATATGCGACTATATTAGCGTCGGGCTCGTTTTTCTTAATAGCTCTGGCAATAGAACCACCAATCAATCCCAAACTTATAAAACCATAAGTGGCCATAATTACTCCTAAATTAGCAAGATATTAATATCAATTGCATAGCGCAAATGAGCTAATGATTATATACTGTATATAGGTGTATGGAAATCGCATAAAAAATAAAAATGAACAATAATTTTTGCGATTAACCACCATTAATAACTATACCGATTTAAATTGCGAAAGTCAATAAAACGGTAAGTATATTGTGGCGGATTGATAGTAGAAAAACGCTGGGGATATTGTAGAGGATTGATGGCAGAAAAACGGTGGGTGGAATGTTTAAGATTGACAATGATATGGAGATAACTTCACAGATAAAATTCGCAGGAGATGAGTATTCCGGATTTTATTCTAATGGCCTTACTATGCAGGATAGCGAGACCATGAGAAGAATGAATGTTATTGAAGAAAATGATATTGAAACTGTAATGATCGATGACAGAAATATAGAGCTTAAGGTATTGCATGAAACAGTAGCTGATTCGACTTATTGCGTACAGTCGGTGGTAACCAATAAGGGTGATAAAGAAGTAACTCTTGAAATGATTGATACTTTTTCACTTACTGGAATCTGTGCTGATAAGATTCACAGAATGACGTCTTTTTGGTCTGCCGAAGGAAGAATGAAGACTGATGATGTAAAAGAACTGGGACTGGAAACTTCATGGAATCATATGGCATACAGAGTCGAGAAGTTTGGCAATATAGGATCTATGCCGGTAAGAAGATATTTTCCGTTTGTTGCACTGGAGGATACAGCTAACGAGCAATTCATAGGGATTTTATTATATGCACCATCATCATGGCAGATTGAGATCGTATGCAGACATGATGATAAGCTTACTGTAAATGGAGGTATGGCGGATCGGGATTTTGGTGCGTTTACTAAAAGACTCGCTCCGGGAGAGAATATTGCGACACAAAAAGCATTGATTGCCATAGGTAAATCAATGGAAGAAATATGTGATAAGCTCGTGAAGGCTCAAAAGCCTGATGTCAGTCCTGTGGATAATCACATGGGTATCACTTTTAACGAATATTGCGCTACATGGGGTAATCCCAATGAAGAAAACATGAAAAAGGTTTGTGATCATGTTGCCGGAAAGGGAATGCAATATTTGGTCATGGATTCCGGATGGTACGGTAAGGATGACGGATACTGGTGGGATTACACCGGAGAATGGGAGATTAATACCAACAGATTCCCTAACGGTCTAAAGCCCGTGGCAGATTATATAAGATCTAAGGGGATGATTCCCGGGATATGGTTTGAATTTGAAAACGTAACGCCTAAGTGCAAGCTATGGAATAAGGCTGAATGGCTGCTTAAAAAGGATGGCGTACCACTTTCTGTCGGGGGAAGACGGTTCCTTGATATGGAAAATCCGGAGGTTAAGGAGCATCTTCGCGATAAGGTAATAAAGCTGCTTAAGGATAATGGATACGGCTATATAAAAGTGGACTATAACGATACCATAGGTCTTGGCTGTGACGGACCTGACGGAATGGGTGAGAATCTGAGGAGGAAAATACTCGCAACACAGGATTTTTTCAAGGAATTGAGAAGAGAGATTCCTGAGCTCGTTATAGAAAACTGTTCGAGCGGTGGACACAGACTCGAGCCCTCTATGATGGAGCTTTCGTCTATGGCAAGCTTTTCAGATGCGCATGAGATTAAGTCTCTTCCTATCATTGCGGCTAATGTGCACAGAATAGTCAGACCCGAGCAGAATCAGATATGGGCAGTGTTTAGAGCAGCTGATTCTGATGAAAGACTGTATTATTCTATATGTTCTACATTGTTTGGACGTATGGGATTGTCGGGTGACATTTATGATATGTCAGAACATCAGTGGAATATCATACATGCAGGAATGGATTTTTATAATAGTGTATCTGATATAATTAAGAATGGTTATACGGAGATTATTGACTGTGATACGACAGGATACAATGAACCTGACGGCGGCCAGCTTGTAGTCAGAAGACTGGATGAAAAAGTACTAGTCGTTTATCATCGATTTGAAAAATCTGTATTACTGGGCGAATATGTCAGAAGCAGAATTGAATGCGGAAAGATAAAGGAAAGTAAAATCTCTGATATGTTACTTAAGCTTGGCAACAGTCAGATGGGGCTTATGCATGAAGGGGCGCGAGAAGGCATGCAAAAAGGTGTGGATGAAGGCGCACGTGGAGATGCGAATGCTGTGCGTATAGATACTTACGGTTGCGCTGAGAGTGATTTTAGTGCACAGGCGTGGGTTATTCAGTTTTGATGAAGGTTTATAAAGATTTGATGGACATTTTATAGAGTACTTATGGATGTCTTTAGTGAATTGATAGATGTTTATGAATAATTAATGGAGGTCTATGAGAGAATATTTCAAAAATCAGTTTCCGATAAATAATATAGGCAAAGATATATTGAGTGGGATTATAGTGGCCCTCGTATCGATACCTATTTCGATGGGGTATGCGCAGGTAGCCGGACTTCCTCCGGTATATGGATTATACGGATCACTTCTTCCGATAATTGTATATGCGTTTGTCTCATCATCCAGACAGTTTGTAGTGGGTGTGGATGCTATGCCTGCCGCAATGGTTGGTGCGTTACTGGCTTCATTAGGTATTGAAGCCGGAAGCGAGAAAGCCATGGAACTTGTACCGGTTATATCTTTGCTGGTTGCGGGATGGTTTGTTGTTTTCTTCTTTTTGAGAGCCGGAAGGATAGTAAACTATATCTCCAATCCGGTAATGGGTGGATTTATAACAGGTGTAGGATTAACCATTATCATGATGATTCTGCCCAAGGTGCTTGGCGGAAGTGCCGGAACAGGAAGCGTTTTTTCACTGGTTAGAAATATTGTGATGCAGTGGGACGTATACAAGCCGGTGCCGATATTACTTGGCATTGGAACGATTGTTATTATACAGGTATGCAAATATCTGATACCAAAAGTTCCGATGTCCGTAGTAGTGATGGTTATTGGCGGTCTTTTGTCTGCCTTTTTGCCACTTAAAGATTATGGCGTAGTGATGCTGCCTGATGCAGCGGCAGGGTTGCCCAAACCGGTTATTCCAAATTTTAAGATAATTCTTGAAAATCCGCAGGAGATAGTTGTTGAGTCATTGATGATTGCGCTTGTTATAATGGCACAGACCTTGCTTGCTACTAATTCTTATGCGCAAAAATATAATTACAAAGTAAACAGTGGAAGAGAAATGCTGGCATACAGTGCAATGAATGTTGCCGGTGCGGCTGTCGGAATATGCCCGATTAACGGAAGCGTATCCAGATCGGGATTGGCGGATGGTTTTGGTGCCAAAAGTCATTGGATGTCTATTTCTTCCGGACTGTCGATACTGGTACTTTTGTTGTTTGGAACACCGCTGCTTAAATATTTACCCACTCCTGTTATGACGGGAGTAGTAGTCTGTGCGCTTATCGGAATACTGGATTTTAAGCAGGCTAAGAGATTATGGAAGGTAGATCATAGGGAATTCTTTATATTTATAATGGCGATGCTTGGTGTACTTGCACTTGGCACGATTTACGGTGTTGTAATCGGAATGGTGCTATCATTCTTCGCTGTTATTATGAAGGCAGTCGTTCCACCGAGAGCGTTCCTGGGACAGATCCCCGGACATGGAAATGATTTTTATAATCTTAAGAGAAATAAGAATGCTAAACCTATCGCTGAGACTGTAATATACAGATTTGGTGGTAATCTGTTTTTTGCTAATATTAATACATTTGTAAATGATATAGAAAGCGCGGTGGATAACGATGCTAAAAATGCAACTAGAAGCGTGGCAAAAAATGTAGCAAATAATGCTGATGATAACGCAGGAAACGGTGGCATAAAGCGGGTTATAGTTGATGCGAGGGGAATCGGCAATATTGATATTACAGCCGCGGACAGATTATTGAGTCTGCATAAGAATCTTAAAAACAGAGGGATTAAGTTATACATCACAGAGCACGGTGGACAAGTAAATGATCTGCTTCGTAAGTATGGCGCGGGAGAACTGATAAGAGAAGGATCGGTGAGACGTACTATTTCACTGGCTCTTAGAGATGCTGAGGTCGAGAGGCCATATCCTCTTGTGAGTGAAGACGGCAAAATAATCGGTCGTGATGAAACTAGTAACTTCGTGGAATCCGGAGAAAGACTTGCAGAGTTTGAATGGGCATTTGGACATGATGCGGAGAGCATAATGGAAGCGCTGGCTTCAGAAATAGCGGATCAGCTTCTAAAGGAAAGCGGAAAGAACAAAGCTCAGATGGATGAGCATGCAATCGAAGAAGCTGAGGGACATACATCGTTTGGACGAGTTGGCCTTTTTGATGAAGATGAGCTGCTTGATTATTTAGAGATACAGATACTAAATAAGGATGATATGTCTAAGGATGATAAGAGCTTTATACAGAAGCGGATTGAAAAACGTCGCGCAGAGATAGAGGCTAAGCTTGAACTGATAAATCCTCGTGCGGAGAATCTGCTTCATGAGCATCGTCTTAAACTGGCTAAGCATATGAGAGAGACTCATCCGGAAGAGTATAAGAGAATTATAGAGTGGGAAGCTAAACATCACAGGATGTGATAAGTATTTTTGGCTGAAATATATGCGAAAACACATTTTGTACCCAATGGAGAATATATCGAGAGGTAATCTGGGTATATATTTATGATTCGAGTATATTTCAGCCATTTTTTTATATTCTTTGGCTGAAACGATGATATTTTGCATCTTTTCAGCCAAAATGAATAAATAATTGGAGGATTCTAGGCGAATACATGAATATTCAGCCAAAGTTAAGGTATGTTTGGCTGAAATAGCGTAATAATTCTTGAAAACACCCAAATGATGGCATTTTATAAATTAACTTTGAAGCATTCGCAAAGATAAATCTATTTGACGGTTGTCGAGAGGACTGTTTGATGTTTCGTATGTTGTGATTAGGTTAATGTTGGGGATGAATCCATTCTGAATGTATATATTTAATTTTTGCATTGCGTTTTGAGCATAAGATTGATTGTCCATCATACCGAAATGCTCCCATATAATCAGCTTGCTGTCAGACTGTCTGATTATGCTGAAGTCTGGATGAAGAGTGATAGAATTAAGTGTTATCGGACATTCGTATTGATAGAGGAAGTTATTGTGGAATAAGGCTTGATCTATTAGTAGTTCGGATTTTGAGCGCAACATGTTACCGGAGATGCTTTTGAATTTTAATGATTCTTTGTGTGGCTGTAAATTGTAATCAGCATTGACAGTAGAGAGATGTTTATTGAAATCATCGCCATAGAGAGATGATATTATTAGGTTATGAATGTGTCTTTTTTGAAGATATTTTTCGGCCTTAAAATTGTGCTTTGAAAAGCGTGCGATATATTTTGACAGCAATGTATATATGTAATCTAAATCTTCAAGTCGGTAGCTGAGATATTGTTTTAGGGCGAGATTCTTAGCCAAGTTCAACTGCTTGGATGGGATTATTTCTTTGATTTCTTGATTCGTATCTTTGTTATGAATAAAGCGGTAATGTTTGGCATATTTTCCGTTAGCTTCACATAATAATCTGCCTTCGGGAAGTTGAGTTATTTGTTTTTTTATATCGAGAATTTCTTTTTCGATATCATATAGGTCTGTTTGATTAGGATACATAGATACCTCCATATTATTTAATTTGTGAAAAAAGGAAATTAGTATTAGGCGTAATAGCTGTAGAGAAAATGCAAGAATGCTATGTAAGTAATTGAAAGTAAAAGCGAGGATGCAAAATAGGATTAGAGACGGAGATAATACTAGTGAAAGTTAATGTAAGAAATATTATGAGCGGCAATAACAGACATAAAAAAAGCCCAGTAAGATAAAAAGTACAGAAAATAAAAAGTACAGAAAAATAAAAAGAACAGCAAGATAAAAGTACAATAAGATAAGAAAAGTGAAATTAATATAGCATAAATATAAATAAAAAATTTAACTTTGTCACTTATAACTTGTGATAATAAGAAAAAACTTGTATAATATTACGGTTAATACGTCCAGAAATGTTGGATATAGATTTTTTGGAATTTATACAGTTTTTAGGCGTGTTATTCGTAAGATTATCAATTCTGTCTGACGACAGTACTATAAGGAGCACAAAATGGAAAAGTATTACAATCATCATGAAGTTGAACCCAAGTGGCAGCAGATTTGGGACGATGAAAAGGCATTCGCTACTTCAAGCGATTTTTCAAAGCCTAAGTATTATGCCCTTGTTGAATTCCCATATCCTTCAGGACAGGGTCTGCATGTAGGTCATCCCAGACCTTACACCGCACTTGATATTGTTGCAAGAAAGCGCCGCATGCAGGGATACAATGTTCTTTATCCCATGGGATGGGATGCATTTGGTCTTCCTACCGAAAACTATGCTATTAAGAACAAGATTCATCCTAAGATTGTAACCAAGAATAACGTTGGTCGTTTTAAGAATCAGCTTCACTCACTTGGTTATTCATTTGACTGGGACAGAGAGATTAATACTACTGATCCCGGATATTATCACTGGACTCAGTGGATTTTCCTTAAGCTTTTCAATGCCGGTCTCGCATATAAGTCTGAGATGCCTATCAACTGGTGTACCTCTTGTAAGGTCGGCCTTGCAAACGAAGAGGTTGTAAACGGTGTATGTGAGCGTTGCGGAAGTGAAGTAGTCCGCAAGGTAAAGAGCCAGTGGATGCTCAAGATTACCGAGTATGCTGATAAGCTTATTGAGGGTCTTGACGGAGTTGATTATGTAGAGAGAATTGCTACCCAGCAGAAGAACTGGATCGGTAAGAGCCAGGGTGCTGAGGTTAACTTCTCACTTACCGGTAAGGAAGATACCATTACCGTATACACAACCAGATGCGATACACTTTTCGGAGCTACCTACATGGTAATGAGCCCCGAGCATCCTTACATTGACAAGTATCAGTCAGAAATCAGTAACTGGGACGAGGTTATTGCTTATCGTGAGGAGGCTTCTAAAAAGTCTGATTTCGAGCGTTCTGAGCTTGCTAAGGATAAGACCGGTGTTGAGCTTAAGGGCATTACCGCTACAAATCCTGTAACCGGTAAAGAGATTCCTATCTGGATTTCTGACTACGTTCTTATGAGCTATGGAACAGGTGCTATCATGGCAGTTCCCGCACATGATGAGAGAGACTGGGATTTTGCAAAGAAATTCAATCTTCCTATCATCGAGGTTGTTGCGGGAAGCCCTGTACCCGTAGAAGAACAGGTATATACTGATGTTGCTACCGGTACTCTTGTTAATTCAGAGTTCCTCAATGGACTTTCAGTAGCGGATGCTAAGGCAAAGATGATTGAGTTCCTTGAGTCAAAGGGAATTGGTCATGCAAAGACCAACTTCAAGCTCAGAGACTGGGTATTCTCACGTCAGAGATATTGGGGTGAGCCTATTCCGATTATTCACTGTGAGAAGTGCGGATATGTTCCGCTTAAGGAGGAAGAGCTTCCTCTTCAGCTTCCTGAGGTTGACAGCTACATGCCTACCGATAACGGAGAGAGCCCTCTTGCAGCTATGGATAGCTGGGTAAATATTCCCTGCCCTTGCTGTGGTGGCCCTGCTAAGAGAGAGACCGATACAATGCCTCAGTGGGCAGGATCTTCATGGTATTTCCTCAGATATACCGATCCTACCAATGATAAGGCACTTGCAAGCAAGGAGGCACTTAACTACTGGCTTCCTGTTGACTGGTATAATGGTGGTATGGAGCATACAACACTTCATCTGCTTTACTCTAGATTCTGGCATCGTTTCCTTTATGATCAGGGCGTTGTTCCTACAAAGGAGCCTTATGCAAAGAGAACCAGTCACGGCATGATCCTCGGCGAGAACGGTGAAAAGATGTCTAAGTCTCGCGGTAATGTTGTAAATCCTGATGATATCGTTCAGGAGTACGGTGCTGATACCCTCAGAACTTATGAGATGTTCATCGGTGCATTTGACCAGGCTGCTTCATGGAGTGAAGACGGTGTTAAGGGTTGCCGCAGATTCCTTGACAGAGTTTGGAAGCTTAATGAGATTATTGTTGACGGTGATGAGTACAGCGCAGATCTCGAAGCTAAGATGCATCAGACTATTAAGAAGGTTAGCACAGACTTTGAATCACTTAAGTACAACACTGCAATTGCAGCAATGATGTCACTTATTAATGATTTCTATAAGAAGGGCAGTGTTAATAAGGCTGAGTATGCTACACTTCTTAAGCTCCTTAATCCTGTAGCACCTCATATTACAGAGGAACTTTGGCAGGGTAACGGATTTGAAGGCCGCCTCTATCAGGCAGCATGGCCTGAATTCAGCGAGGAAAAGTGTGTAGAGGCTACAATTACTATCGCTGTACAGGTTAACGGTAAGCTTCGTGCAACCATTCAGGCTCCCAAGGATGGAGATAAGGATGCAATCATTGCACAGGCTAAGGAAGCTGCTGCTGAAAAGATTACCGGAACAATCGTAAAAGAAATCTATGTTCCCGGTAAGATTGTAAACATTGTTTGCAAGTAATAGCTTCAACAGAATCAGCCGGTGATGATAGGCTGCGTAATTGTTGTAGTAAATATTATGATAAAAGAAAAGGCACTGTGGGATAACTTGCAGTGCCTTTACATTTAGAATTTCAGATTACAATTTAGTGCTGGAATTTTACGATGGAATTAGATCACGCGGAGTAGGGTAAGAAATGTTATTTAATTCATACATTTTTATATTGTTTTTCTTGCCACTATGTCTGGTGGTCTATTTTTTGTTGAATAAATTTAAGTTGTATAAGACAGGACTGGTTTTCCTAACCGGAATGTCTTTGTGGTTTTATGGATTTTCCAATCCATCATATTTGCCGGTTATATGCGGTAGTATTATAGTCAATTATCTTATTTATTTCTTTATGTCAAAAATGTCTGAAAGGAAAAATAAAAAGATATTGATGATACTTGGAGAGGTGTTTAACCTTGGCTTGCTTGGCTATTTTAAGTATGTTGATTTCTTTATAGAGAATGTCAATGCGATGTTTAAGCAGGATATGAGATTGCTTAAGATTGCACTCCCTTTAGGCATAAGCTTTTTTACGTTCCAACAGATTTCTTTCGTAGTCGATGCATACAAGGGAGAAGTGAAAAAATGCAATTTCCTTGAGTATGCAAGCTTCGTTTCATATTTTCCACAGCTCGTAGCGGGACCTATAGTTTCACATGATGAGATACTTCCTCAGCTGAGAGATCAGTCAAAGAAACTTCCTTCGTGGAAAAATCTGTCCATGGGATTTTACGTGTTTACGCTTGGCTTGGCGAAGAAGATGCTGATAGCTGATACCTTTGGAAAAATGGTTGATGAAGGCTATATTACAGTGATAAATGTAATGAACTACGGCGGACAGAGCATTAACACTGTAGAGGCTGTTCTCGTCTGCCTCGCATATGCATTTCAGCTGTACTTTGATTTTAGCGGATACTGTGACATGGCAATCGGTATTGCTAAGATGATGAATATTGAGCTGCCGCTTAACTTTGATTCTCCGTATAAATCTGCGAATGCAGGTGAGTTTTGGAAGCGCTGGCATATGACGCTTAACAGATTTTTGACCAAATATGTTTATATCCCGTTGGGAGGAAGCAGAAAAGGCATAACTATTACCTGCATCAATACCTTGCTGGTTTTCTTTATGAGTGGATTGTGGCATGGTGCAAGCTGGGGATTTGTTATTTGGGGGCTGATAAACGGCTTGTGTGTAGTGCTATACAGATTATGCAGAAAGGTTATAGATAAAATACCACATGCAATAACCTGTTTATTTACATTTCTCATGTATGCATTTTCACTGATTTTTTTCAGAGCGGAAAAGGTGTCGGTTGCGATCGCTTTTATAAAAAGAATGTTTAGCTTTGAATTTGGCACAATCAATCCTAAGCTTTATGAGGGCTTCGAATTCCCTGAATTTGAGAAGGTATTCAGTGTCCTTCCTGTAGAGAAGTATGCTGCGATGATATGTCTGGTAATCTTTTTTGTACTGGCGTTTGTCATGGTATTTTTCTGCAAAAATTCTGTGCAACAGATGAAACAGATGGAAGAACGTAAGCCAAAAATATTTAACGCAGTGCTGCTTGCTGTTTTATTTGTCTGGTGCATTGTGTCATTGGGTGAAGTTAGTACATTCCTGTATTTTAACTTCTAAGTAAGAACTGAGATAATCGGCGCGAGACGTCCGGTTTGCTTCGGCAATCAAGAAGGTGTTGTGAAAAGTTATGGATAATAAACAATCACAAACTGAATATAGAAAATGGTTTTTTACATTTTTCGTTACTGCTGCAATTCTTATACTTGTTTTTGCGGGGGCTACGATTATATTGGATCCTTATTTTCATTATCATAAGCCATTGCCGGGCTTTGGCTATTTGATGGAGCTTAGTAAGGAAAGATATATTAATGACGGAATAGTTAAAAATTATGAATATGATGCCATGATTACAGGATCATCAATGACTGAGTGCTTCAGTACTACTGTGTGTGATGAGACATTTGGAACCACTTCAGTTAAGGTCCCGCTATCTGGTGGATCTTATAAAGAAGTAGACAGACAGGTGCAGGCGGCATTGAATGCTAACGATAATATAAGAATCGTTATACGTGGACTTGATGGCATTAGGTATTTTAATGATAAAGATGCCTGTGATTATGATGAGAATTCTTTGCCACATTATCTGTATGACAATAATCCATTTAACGATGCGGAGTATGTGCTGAATAAGCGTATTTTTGTAACTGATGTGTGGGATGTTGTCGGCATGACCAGAATGCATAAGCCATCCACTACATTTGATGAATATGCTAACTGGGATCCGTATTATCTGTTCGGAAAAGAAGGCGTTTCATCATATTATGGCAGAGATTCAGTGATACCTGCAGAGACGCAGGGAGTCATTACTGATGAAGAGTATGAAATAATAAGAGAAAATGTTGCGTACAATATAGAGCAGGCAATAAAGGATAATCCGGATGTTGAGTTTTATTATTTCTTCACGCCATACAGTATATACTATTGGGATTATATGCAAAGGCTGGGTGAACTCGACAGGCAGGTTGAGGCTGAAAGGTATATAGCTTCACTTTTGGTTGGTTACGATAATCTGCATCTGTATTCTTTCTACGGTCAATATGATTTCGTAAGTAATCTTGATAATTATAAGGATACCCACCACTACGGAGCAGTAGGAAGCAATCAGATAATAGAGTGGTTGAATGAAGGGGTGGGAGAGATCACGGCAGAGAATCTGGATTCATATTATGATCAGATTTGGGAATACTACACCAATTATGATTATGATGCTTTGTTTGAATAAATGTGTATTGGATAGACTTGGTATTAAATATAATATGCATTGGATGGAATGCATTAAATAGAATACATATGGAATTAGTAGGCCGCCGGCATTGAGAGATGTCTGGCGGCTGTTTTTTTGCATCAAAATTTGATTGCAGCGAATTATATGCTTTTTAGTGTTTTTATATGCCATTATAAGCACAATATTTTGAAATAATCTTGATTTTTTGCCTATATTTAGTACAATGTAAGTATCTATGACTATGATGTCATTTTTATAGGCAAAAATAGATAACAGGTTTCTAAGATAGTACATTTACTGAGAAAGATAATCGTTAATGGCCGGTAAAATTTATATAGTTGAGGGCAGACAATTTAAGTCTGATGCGGAATATAAGCAGGCTCTCAAAGACCAGGAAACAATTGAAGAACTAAGAGAGAAGATAAAATCAGCCGATCTTGCTCAACTTAAAGCTATCAGCCAAAGTATTGAAAAGGGAAAGTATAGATTCAGTACTATTTTAGGCGATGATTTTGTGGATGAACTCGATGATGCTATCAAAAACAAGCAGAGAGCACCGGAGAAAGAGAAGCCTAAACGCAGGTTGGCTGAAGAAGGTCCTAAAAGTCGAAAAGCTGAAGATATAGAAGACAGGACTAATGAGGTTGGCAAGGCTTCACGTAGAAACGCCAGAAACAGTGAAACGATCAGTGATGAAATGACTGATGAGGATATAGAAGCAGAAGCAAGAAGGATTCTCAAACACAGAGAAGTCAGACGAAGAGTAATACTGATTTTGAGCGTGGGAATCGGAGTACTCAGTATTGCGGTGTTTACGTTCTTTACTGTTACCAATTCGACTATGTTTTCAAAAAACAGTTCGCTGTATCAGCTGAGAGAAAAGGCTGAGCAGGAGCGTGGAAACAGTCGTGTTCAGGATAATGTTGATGATGAAGTGATTATTCACTATACGGAGACAAACACTGAAGTTCCGGATATTTTGCCGGAATTCCAGGAAATGCTTTCTATCAATTCAAAGCTCATAGGCTGGCTCACTATCGATGGAACCAACATAGATTATCCTGTAGCTCAGACAAGCGATAATGAGTATTATCTGAATCATGATTTGTATCAGAATTATGATAGAAACGGCACGATTTTTCTTGACTGCAATTGTGATGTTCTTAAGCCGAGTACGAACCTGATTCTCTACGGACATCATATGCAGAGTGGCAAGATGTTTGGAAATCTTGTTAAGTATGCTGATGAAAGTTATTACAACAAACATAAATATATTACCTTTGATACCATCTACGAGAGAGGTACATATGAGGTAATGTATGTATTCAGATCTCATGTTTTTGAAGAGACGGAGATTGCGTTTAAGTACTATCAGTTCTATGACGCATATAGTGATGTGGAATTTGCATCATATATGCAGGAAATGTCTGACATGTCTCTGTATGATACGGGAGTTACGGCTGTATACGGGGACAGGCTCTTGACACTTTCGACATGTGATTATCAGGAAGCCAACGGACGATTCGTTGTTGTCGCAAAAAAAATAGACTAAATATCCCTTTATTTTTAACCCTGAAATGCCGATAAATAATACGGTAGTTTATCGATTCTTTACGAGGAATGAAAAATGGCTAATAATACGACAAATAAAAGCGGAAAAGGAAAGCAGAGAAGAATAAAGCCCAGAGTTATTCGAAGAGCAGCCAGTGGTGTGCTTATGGCATCTGCTATTGCAGTTGCAGCTATTCCTACAGGAAGCTATGGAGGAGGTCAGGCAGGTGCGCAGGTAATTGTGGCCGATGACGGAAGCTTGAGCTTTACTCATACTGTGCAGGCTCCTTATTATGTTGGCGCGGATACTGCTGATACATCAGATGATAATACTTCGCTTCATAATGAGATATACGGAACCAGTGCATATACAGGTCTTGGCAGTAGCTTTGCTTCTACAGCCACAGCGCTTTCGTTTTATTCGGATGGTTCCAACATTCCTGAGTGCGATGAAGGATTTACCAATGGCGTAGCCAATACTACAGTCTATTCTACCGGTAATGGTGATTTTCAGTTTGCTTATGTAGATTCTACCGGAAGTCAGACCGGAGGCGGTACCAAGACTGCGATTATTCTTGGTTATAATCATCAGGGTTCACTTGAAGGCGGTGTGCTGACTATTCCCGATAGTGTTGATGCATATCTTAATTTTAATGATAACGATGGCTCTTCATCAGGTTTCTGTGCGGTAGGTAAGAGCGGTAACTTCCTTTTCTATGAGGCAGAGACTACAAATACAATTAATTCATCTACTTATTATTATGTAATTCCTGATGGTGTGGCAAAAAAAGATGATGCCGGCAATCCTTTGTTCGGCGTGTATCTGAAGGATGCCAACACCGGTAATTTTAATACTATTGTATCGCAGGAGCTTACTGCTGATGAATTGGCAGCATACAGAGAGAACACTGCGAATGGAGTTGAAAATACGGATTATAAGGTAGAAGCTCTTTACCTTGATGTATATCACAATTTCCTTCCTTGTTATTATGCTACATATTCAACATGGATTGAAAAAACTGTTTATTACTATGAGACTGAGAACTACAGACCTAACGGAACACCTAAGGCTACAGCGCATAAAGATACTTCGGCTGAAGCTAATCTGATTCCTCAGGTAGCTGATGTAAATGATCAGTCATACGGAAGAATCTCCGGTGCAACCGTAACTTCAATTGGTAAGCAGTATCTTGTGTCAGACAACAGTAATGGTTGGAAAATCGGTGGAAGAATTAACGAGACTAACGGAACAAGTTATGGTATTTTTGCGGGAAACTCATATATTACCACTCTTAATATAGGAAACAATCTTTCAGGTATAGGCGATTATGCATTCTATGGTTGTACCAATATGACGAGTATTACAACCGGTAACGGACTTAATACTCTTGGAAATCACGCTTTTGATAATTGTCGTAACATGAAGGATATCAATATACCGATTGCATGTAATCTTTCAACAATCGGAGCTTATTGCTTTAAGAACTGTCAGGCACTTCAGTCATTTACACTTCCTACATCAGTAACCACTATCGGCGATGGTGCATTTAAGGGATGTTGGGGATTGACCACTATTGATCTTGGCACTTCGGGAAATGGTAACGGTTCACTTACCAACATTGGTGTGTACGCATTTATGGACTGCAGAATGTTGGATTCACTTTCATTCCCTCAGGGATTTTCACAGGTTATGGAAATATCTGCGTTTGAGGGATGCCAGTCACTTAGATTTATCAAGTCTCTTAACAGTAATTTTGATATTGTCGAGTCGACAACGTGTGACTACAGCTGGGAAGAATTTAAGATTGATCAGGCTGAGGGAACAGAAGTTAAGGATAAGTTCTATGTAGAATCACCCAGCTCGGGTATTCTTCATACTACATGTCGAGAGAATGAAGTCTCATATAAATATCCCAATCAGGATGTATATGAACTTACAAAGAAGGAGAGAGGACTTGCTACAGCAAGTGAACAGCCTACCGTAACATATCAGGTTAACAGCAACAATGTGCTCAATGATACAAGATTTACCGGTGCGGCAACCAGTCTTACTTTCCCTGAATATATCGGCCCTTATCATATTGAAAAAATTGGAGATTATGCGTTCCGCGATCAGTGCTCACTTGTGGAAGTAACAATTTCTTCGACAATTGAAGAGATTGGCACCGGTGCATTCATGGGATGCCATAATATTAAGTATGTATATTTCAATTCCGATGATGTTCGGATTGGAACAAATGCATTTCTTACACAGAATGTAAGCGTACATCAGAATTCATCAATATGTACCAATTATACAGGTAAGGATTCTGATTTTGATGGTGACGATACCAATGATAAAGATATTAAGCTTTTCAATGCGGCTACGATGACCGGTAGTGATAATAAGCCTGCAGTTCAGCTTGGCTTTATAGGACCTATCAAATCTGGTGCTACAGCTTATGAATATGCGATGAATTATGATGGTCGCTATAATAACGGAGATCAGGCCACATCATTTATTACTTACTATAGCGGATGGCCTACAATGCTCACTGTACAGTTTAAGATGACTGACACTTCTACACATGAAGGCTATAGTGAGTTGGTTGATTTCCCTACCGCACTTACTCTTGCAAGCTATTCAACAGCTGAGTATCTTAGCCCTAAATATCAGAAGGCCGCACAGAAGGCAATTGACGATAAGGCTAATGGCATTGAGCTTACAGAAGATGCACAGATATTTACAGATTCTGCATCAAAGCTCACCGTTCCAAGTGGAATTGATGCGATTAAAGACGGTTTATTCTATTCACTTACCAATGGACTCAGCACTACAATGGATGTAGTGCTCTGTGGAATAGAAAAAATTGAAGTTGGAACAGATGCTTCGGGTAATCCTGATGCTACCTTAAGTGATTTTTACGGATGTTCACAGCTTGGAAATGTAACAATTACAGGTGATGAGAATTACCCTGTTGTTAAATCAATTTATGATTACGGTCTTGCTAATTGTGCAAATATGAAGTCTCTTACAGTAATGACTGATATGAGCACCGTTGGAGATTATGCAATCAGTAATGATCCTAAGCTTGAAAGTGTACAGATATATGGAAAGATTGATGATATCGGAGATAACTGCTTTGACAGTGATGTAAAGCTTGCTACCTTCTATGATTCAAACGATATCATGACTATTGGAGACTATGCATTTAATGACTGCGAGACTCTTGAGTCGGTTATATTTGCGGGTGAAGTTGAGTCGATGGGAATCAGACCGTGGGCTGGCTGCGATGTGCTTACTGATGTGCAGCTTCCTAATAGTGAAAACTATACCTGTGAGTCATCTATTATTTATGGCGTTAACAACGGCACCAAGACATCTGTGGTAGAACTTCTCGAGGGAAGAACGAGTAAGGTTGAAGCGGCAGAGCTTTCTACTGTTAATTATCTTGAAGAAGAATGCTTCATGGGTTCAAATGTAAAATCAATCAGCCTCTACGACAGTAAGGTTACTCAGATACCTGTAAAGTGTTTTGCGGATACTACCAAGCTTCGAGAGGTAATACTTCCCTCAGCACAGACTGCTGCTTATGTTGTTATCGATGACTATGCATTTGAGGGAAGTACTGTAGATGAAATCAGTGGAGACAGTAATGTAAGCCTTATAAGTGCGGTTGGTACCGATGGAATTATTACTCCTGACGGAAGCACTTCTGTAGCACAGAATGCTGATGGAAAGGCAGTAACAAGTAATACAAGTACTGATAATAATAAGTATGTAACTATTTACTGTCCTGACGGAAGCGTATTGTACAGATACGCGAATATGTACAAGTTTAATGTCGAGACCGTTAAGGAGAACAAGTTCTGGACAGTAACTTTCAGAGACTGGAACGAGACAGATCAGAAGAATGATACTGTAGCAACCATTTCTGTAGGAGATGGACAGGCGGTTGATCCTTACTATATTCCGACTCCTGCAGGAAAGTCGGGTTATGTATTTGGCAATTGGGATTCAAGTACAGATTCTACTCTTGATGAGATTTGGGAAGATACTATTTTCACTGCAAGTTATGTGACTCCTGATGATACATATGGTAAGTATGAGGTAAGCTTCTATTATTACGATGAGAGTAGTGATCCGACACATACCACACCTATTCAAATCAGTACTCAGTATGTATTACCGGGAGAGGATGCTACAGCTCCTGTGGCACCGACTATTTCAGGATTTACATTTGATTATTGGTCACCTGCATATACTAATGTCACTAAGGATACTGATGTGTACGCTGTCTATGTGAGTGGTTATACCGTAAAGTTTACTTACGTTGATCCTGTCAGCGGAAGTACTGTAGAGTATGAGACTATTCCGGTAGAGGCAGGAAAGGATGCGACTAAGCTTGTAAGAGATCCAAGTATTACCGGATATACCTTCTCGGGATGGAGTGGATGGTCTGAGAGCGGATATAAGGATTTGACAAATGTAACCTGTGATATGTATGCAACCGGTTACTTCACAAAGAATAATGATTCGAGCACTGGCGTCGATGGATATTACACCATCAAGTATTATGTAGATGGAAGTGTATATCTTTCTTCTATAGTTGCCAGCGGAACCGATGCGAGTGGTGTGAAGGCTCCTGAAAAGGCTGGCTACAAGTTCACCGGATGGTCACCTTCGCCGACTAATGTTACCGAAGATATGGTAGTAACTGCTTTGTATGAGACGGATAATACCAATAATGGCGGAAACAACAACGGCAAT
>DCIR01000021.1:0-43782 GCA_002317155.1 Lachnospiraceae bacterium UBA1721 | reverse complement strand
ACGGCAATGGCGGAACCGACAACGGCAATAACGGAAACAATAATGGCAATGGCGGTAACAATGGAAATAATGGTGGAACAACCACTCCTGTCTACACGTTAACTGTTATTAATGGTTCTGGCTCAGGAACTTACCAGGCAGGAGCACAGGCGATTATCGTTGCTAATGATCCTGCAAGTGGACTTACTTTCGGAAGCTGGACGATCTCACCTGATAACACTAAAATTGCTTCGAAGGCTTTATCTGCAACGGTTATCACAATGCCTGCAGAAAATGTAACTGTAACTGCTAACTACGTAACAAAGACATCAGGTTCAAACGGTGGAAATTCTGGTGGAAACGGCGGTGGAAATAACAATACTCCTTCACCTTCTCCTTCAACCGGTGGAACAACAGTTGTTATTGATAAGAACGGACTTTCAAATACCGGAGTAGTATCAGCTACCGTTAATGGATCTTCAGATAATTTTGTTATCAAGATATCTGAGACCAGCGAAGCATCTGAGGCTGTTCTTAAGGCATTGCTTAATCAGTATGGTAATGTAGATAATATCGTATATTTCCCGATGGATATATCTTTGTATGATTCAACAGGATCAAAGAAGATTACCGATACCACAGGACTTAGCGTTACTGTAACATTACCTTTGCCGGATTCAATGATTCAGTATGCCGGTAATAATAAGGTGGCTGCGATTTCAAATAATCAGCTTGAGTCATTGGCACCTAAATTTACAACAATCAATGGGGTGGCTTGTGTGACATTTACATGTACCCACTTCTCACCTTATGTGATCTATGCCGATACCTCTACACTTACAGGTGGAGTAACAGGCGGCAATGGAACTATTGACAGCACACCTAAGACCGGCGATGGAATACAGCCTAAATATTTCCTAGCTCTTGGACTCGGAGCCGGTTCGGTATTCCTTTTCCTTAAAAAGGATAAGAAGAAGCTCAGAAAGGCTAGTTAATAAATGAAAAAATTTCGAAAGCTGTTAGGAGTATTATTTTTAATATGTGCTCTTGTCGTAATGCAGCTTCCGGCATCGGAGGCTATCGCGGCAAACGAAGCCTCCGATTTTTCTATATTTGAGGATACGGTTTTAAAAAAATATGTTGGAACTGATTCCACTGTTGTAATTCCTGATGGGATTCAGACGATTGCGACAGATGCATTTAAAAATAATGTATATGTTAAATCAGTGGTTATACCTAAATCAGTTACCAAGATTGAACCGTATGCCTTCTGGGGATGTGCGCTGACCAGTGTATCAATTGGCGGTGGACTGGAAGAAATAGGAGATTATGCTTTTGCTAATTGTAAGAGCTTGGCTTCGATTACAATACCTGAGAATGTGGCTAGAATCGGCTTGTATGCATTTGAGGATAATATCAGTCTGACAGAGGCTAATATTACCTATAAGACGATGAATATTCATGAGACTGCGTTTGATGGATGTTATAAACTAATCATTCGCGCACCTGAAGGCTCATATCCGTATAAGTATGCGCAGGAATTCTATCAGCGTCAGATGGAGTTCAATGAATATGAGGATGTTAGCAATTTCAATCCTTCGGGTAATGGGAATGGTTCCGGAAATGCCGATGGAAATGGCGGCACCGGATCGAGTGATGGTAACTCGAATGGTGGTGGATCAAATGGTGCAGGTGGCGGCGATAACGGTTCGGGAAATGGTGGCTCATCGATAGAGTTTATCTACAATCCTGATGGAACTGTATCAAACAGAACTGATTATTCTTCGATCATTAATGAAGGCGATGATGCATATGGTACAGTTCATATAGTCGGCAATCAGGCGGTGGTGTTTATGGATTCCGCCAGCCCGAATGTATATAGTGGTAATAATCCACCTCAGTATGATGCGGATGGTAATACTGTATCTGGAACTGATGGAAGTGCGTCGGATACCGGTGGGGATTCGAACGGTTCGGGAAATGGATCAGGTACAGGAAACGGCAGTGATATGGGCGAAGGTGCCGTGGATAGCAGTATGATCCCTAAGTACACCATTGTGGATGGGAAAATAGTAGCTGACCAGGCATACTATTGTAATACTTCGATTAACCATGTGGTGCTTCCGGAGACAATAGAAGAAATAGGTCAGTTTGCATACGCCAGAAGCTCACTATCATCTATTGTGATACCGAATAAAGTTGAGCGAATTTCATATGGTGCATTTTATCATTGTGATAATCTGAATTCGATAACATTACCAGAGAGCGTAATGTTTGTGGAGCCAAACGCATTTGCATACACTGCATGGGTGGAGAATTTTTATAATGGATCGGGAAATTCTGATTCAAGTGATGGAGATTTTCTAATAAGCGGAGGCGTACTGGTTGCATATAAGGGTAGCACCGATACAGTAGAAATACCGGATGGCGTAAGAAGTATTGCTGCGGATGTATTTGAGAATCACACAGAGATAAAAAAAGTTATCCTGCCTAAAAGTGTGAAGGTAATTGGTGAGGAAGCATTTAATGGATGCACTAATCTTGCAGATATAAATCTGGATGAAAGCAGCGTAAAGTATATTCTTGATAGAGCGTTTAAGGATACAGCTATTGAAAGGACTGTGCTTCCTAGTGCGCTTGTAGCATTGGGAATAAATGCATTTGATGATGATGCAGTACTGTTTTATCTTGGAAGCGAACCTGAAACTACACACGAGGCAACGGCTGAAAGACTATCGAATGCTGAATTAAGGGCCAGGGTAAATGCCGGAGATGCTTCGGTATATGTAGGTGCAGGGGCAGATAATGGAGGCTCTTCGTCAACTGCAGATGTAGGCCACAATGTAGGTGTGACTGTAGTTGGCGCCGATGGTAATCGAGATGATGATTACGGAATAGAAGCGTATCTGGAAGCGGCTCAGGAAGCATATACTCTTGTTGTTAAGAATGTTACATCTAACGATATACTTAATAAAGCTATGAATCGTGCGGAAAGTATTCTGAGCGATAGATCGCTTATTAATCCTTCTATATACGAGATGGTGCTTACTGATAAGAGCGGCATAGAGATAACAAAACTTGGCAAAGTAGGATTAACAATAGCAATTCCTATTCCGGACAGTATTAATGCTGATACTAAGCTTGCTGTACTGACAGTTGACCGAAACGGACAGTTGGAAGAATTACGAGCTGAGACTGTAAGTGTAGAAGGAAAGAAATATGTGAGATTTACCACATATCATCTGTCGCCTTTTGCAATATACAGTACAGGTAATTTGCTTGGCGCAGAAGATGTTATAGTGGCTAATGAGACCATAGAAGCATTTGCGGCAGGACCGATGGGAGCGCAGATGGGCGTTGGTGCTGTTGGCGGAAGTGCAGGTGCTATGAATAGCGGAACTCCGTTAAGTGCAGGAGAGGCATTTAAGAACTGGGTAAAGGTTAAGAAGTGGAGACTGATGATAGCGGGCGGATGCGTAGCAGCCGGAGTAGTGATGCTGGCGTATAGGAAGAGGAAGGAATAAGTTATATAAATAAACGGGAGCGTGCACGTTGTTATGCATACTCCCGTTTAGAAGTATTATTTATTGATTGCGGATTGATATATTAACACGTAACAATTAATTGGTAGATTGGTTATGCAGTTAATCTACTAATCTGCCGTATTCATTATATTTATAAACTGATTCATATACTGTTTCGCCACCGTCTTCGGTATATGCAGAAGTGTAGGTGTTGTCACCATTGTAGGTATATGTTAGTTCTGAATTTCTATAGGTGTCGTTATCGATATCGTGATCTACAGTTTGCATCTGAATTAATCTGCCAGAATCATCATAAGTATATGTGACTGTTTTCTCGGTGTATCCGGCCCATTCCGAATCAGAATTGATATAGCTGGGAGTATAGTAGTAATATGATGAATACTGCAAAGACTCATTATATTCATTTTTGATGATTGCATAAGCTGTTGCTGCTTCACTCTTGACTGCTGCTGATGATTCGATTAGTAAACCGTAAGAGTTGTAAATACTGTATTCACTGGATTGTACAGAGCCTATAGTATAATTGTCAGATGCAATTGCAGGGTTGCTTAACGAATCTGCGTATTTTTGACGAATCTGCTGTGCTTTGCTGGGCTCTCCAATATATATATATAAATTGGTAAGTATCTGATATGCGCAGGGGCCGCTAATGTAAGTGGCATTGTTATATGTGTCGTAATCAAGAGATGTGTTTATATAAAGTGCATCCCAGAATGAATCTTCATCATAAATATCGCACATACCGTAGAGATCAATGATATATGAAGATACGGTGTCGACGAGAGGAGAGTATGCAACTATTCTTTCGTCATTAGTCAAAAGCGTATAATAATTATTGGTATAATATGTATTAATCATACCCACATCAGTTAATTGGTCATATAAGCCGGCATATGACTTCTGGAATAAATCTTCATAGTATTCAGGTGAACCTTCTGCTAAAGCAGTTGACTGTATCTCGGCAATATGAAGCAAATCCATGATTTCTTCAATCTTGGCATTGATACGCTCTGATGACGTAAGCTCATAGCCTTTGTTGAGCCATTCCAAAGCAGTATTGTAATATTCGATTGCGAGGAAAATATCATCCTTGCGGCATTCGTTCGCCTTACCCTTGTATGCATTGGCAATGCCGATGTATGCGAGATCATAAGATTCATCGGCTTCCAATACTACTAAGTATTCTGCTATGGCAGAATCGTAATTCATTACAGTAAGGTAGTTGTTGCCTTTTGTCATCATGTTATCAAAGCGCTGTACCTTGTAATTTCTGTAAAGTAATACAGATGCAACTACAATTGCACCAATCGCTGTTATTGCGACGAGACATATGACAAGAATACGTGGACTTACATCAATGTTCTTAAAACCTTTGGTGTTGTTATGCTTGTTGTTTTTGCTAGCCATAGGGCACCTCCTAATGATTCTCTATTATAAATAAGGTTTGATTCATTAGCAATCATTATTAATCATATTATATGATTGGGTATGAATTACTAAAATCTGGTATGAATGGCGCTGTGAGCTTATTGATGGGGCTGCATATTTATGGTGTAATATGATAAATATGCCGTTAATATGTATATATGAGTAGTTTGGTGACTTTGTTAAGATAAAATATATATATTTGTTATCTTTTTGTTGTACATACTATACAAAAAACAAGCGGCTATTATGTAAAAATAAAATATTTGTAAAATTTTAGATATATGCTATACTTATTAAGCAAATAACTATGATATTTTGAGGTTTAATATGGATTTTCGCAGAAAAAAGATAAGAATAGGTGATATTCTTGTATCCGAAGGTCTCCTCACAGAGGAACAGCTTCAGGAAGCACTTACAGCTCAGAAGGAGTCGGGCATGAAGCTCGGCGAATATCTCATAGAGAATAATATCCTAGGAGAGGACAAGATTGCATTTGCACTTAGCCATCAGCTTGGATATCCTACTATAGATATAGGGGCTATAGATGTTGACAAAAGTGTTCTTGATATGTTCCAGGGTGACTATCTGAAGAAGATTAAAGTATTCCCATTTGGAATTGATGATATTGCCGGCAACATCCAGGTTGCAATGAGTGATCCTCTGGATATCAATGCGCAGGACGATATTTCTATCGTTACCAATTACAATGTACAGGTATTTGTAGCCACCGAACGTGAAATATTGATGGCTATAGATAGATTCTTTGGCCAAAATGATGTATCTGATGCACTTGATGCATATGCTAAAGAGAAGAACCTTGGTGTCCAGGCTGCATCGGAAGCTGAGGCTACTAGTATCAGTAGTTCGCCCGTCGTTATCATGGTTAAGGATATGATTGATAACGCAGTACGTCAGAGAGCTTCCGATATTCATGTAGAGCCTCTTGAATCTCGAATCAGAGTTCGTTACCGTATTGACGGTGCTTGCTACGAGAGAGGTTCATATAATATTAATGTATTATCTGCCATTATCGCACGTATCAAGATTATCGGTGGTATGGATATAGCAGAGAAACGTAAGCCACAGGATGGTCGTATTACTCAGATTGTTGACCGAGTAGAGTATGATATCCGTGTATCTATTCTTCCTACTGTATATGGCGAGAAGGTCGTTATGAGACTTACCGCCAAGATGGCTCTTACAAGAGAGAAGAGTCAGCTTGGACTTAAACCTTATGAGATGAAGAGATTCGACTGGATTCTTTCACACCCGAATGGAATTCTCCTTGTTACCGGACCTACCGGTTCCGGTAAGTCGACTACTCTTTACACAGCTCTTTCAGAGCTTAATAAAGAAGACGTTAATATTATCACGGTAGAGGATCCTGTCGAGGCTAATATTGATGGTATCAACCAGGTTCATGTTAATGTTAAAGCAGGACTCACATTTGCTTCTGCGCTTAGATCAATTCTTCGACAAGACCCTGATATCATCATGATTGGTGAGATTCGAGATGAAGAAACTGCCAGAATTGCGGTTCAGGCATCTATCACAGGACACTTGGTTGTATCTACATTGCATACTAACTCATCTGCATCAACAATAACACGTCTTGAAGATATGGGTATTGAATCATATTTGATTGCAGACTCTGTTATTGGTGTTATTGCGCAGAGACTTGTAAGACGTCTTTGCCCTGAATGTAAGAAGGGTAAGCTCGCAAATGAAGAAGAACTCAGAATGATGGATCTTATACCGGATGCTGAAGTTACTATTTATGAGCCTGTTGGATGCTCTAAGTGTGATAATACAGGATACAGAGGACGTATTGGTGTATATGAGATTATGGTGGTTACGGATGATCTCAAGAGAGTAATTTCAAAGAAGATGGGAGCTGCTGCTATTAAGGAGCAGGCGCTTAAGGACGGAATGAAGACACTTCATATGGGTGGTACGGATTACGTTCTTGAAGGAATAACGTCTTTCGCTGAAATGGCACGAATATCATTTGATAGCTAATTATGGCAACAAATATAACCTGAAAAGAGGATACTAAAGTGGCATTATATGCATATGAAGCAGTAGATGCTACCGGAGCGGTAGTTAAAAGTACATACGACGCTGATAATGAAGATGCAGTCAGAATGGAAATAAAGCGCCAGGGAATGACGGCTATTAGCATCAAAAAACAGGGCGCTTTGAACAAGGATTTGAATATCAATATCGGTGGCAAGCCGAAGTTGAGAGATATGTCGGTATTCTGCAGACAGTTTGTGTCAATGATACGTGCAGGTGTCACTATGATTGATGCCCTCAATATGATGGCTGAATCGACAGAGAATAAAGTGCTCAAAGCTGCACTTGAGGAAGTTAAGACAAGCGTAGAAAAAGGTGAATCTCTTTCGGCTGCGTTTTCAGAACATCCGAATATCTTTACTCCATTTATGGTTAATATGACTGCGGCTGGTGAAGCTTCCGGTAGTATTGATATTGCTATTGAACGAATGGCTATTCAGTTGGAAAAGTCTGGAAGAACCCGAGCTATCATCAAAAAGGCGATGATGTATCCCATAGTGGTGGTTGTTGTAATGATAGCTGTTGTTATCGTTATGTTGGTAAAGGTTATTCCTGCTTATTCAGAAATGTTTGTGGACTTGGGAACCGATTTGCCGGCAATAACAAAGGGTGTCCAGGCGGTTAGTAATTTCTTGATTGATTATTGGTTCATTATTGTTCCGATAATAATTGGCGTGGTTGTTGGAATTATTGCGTTCAATAAGACTGATAAAGGAAAGCATTTCTTTGGAAAGATTGCTATTTCATTCCCTGCTGTCAAGGGAATGGTAATAAAGAGCGCGGCGGCGATGGCGGCCAGAACTTTATCTACACTTGTTGCAGCAGGTATTCCTCTTGTTGAAGCAGTTGGTATTACCTCAAAAACGATGACAAATGTATACTTTAAGGAAGCGCTTGAAGGAGCGAAGGAAGAATTACTTATTGGACAGCCGCTGTCCAGACCGCTTCAAGAGTGTGGATTATTCCCACCGATGGTATATCATATGGTTAGAATTGGCGAAGAAACCGGTCAGACAGAGGAAATGCTTGACAAGTGCGCAGAGTACTATGAGGAAGAGACAGAGATGGCTGCTCAGACTATGATGGCTGCACTTGAACCTATGATAATTATTGTGCTTGCTGGAGTTGTAGGTATAATCCTTGGTGCTTGTATGGCACCTATGCTTACAATGTATCAGGCATTGGATTCGTTGTAATTTGTATTGGTTATATTCGGTGTGTAGGGACATCGATTATGATAAAAAAGGAAACGGGCATAAGCCCAGAACAAAAAAGGAAAAGGAGATTTATGTTATGAAAAAGAACATGAACAAAGGTTTTTCACTCGTAGAGCTCATCATCGTTATTGCTATTATGGCAGTTCTCGTTGGTGTACTTGCACCTCAGTTTATCAAGTATGTAGAGTCATCAAGACAGTCTACTGATATTGATAACCTTGCTGAGTACAAGGCTGCTGTAGAAGCTGCAGTTGCTGATGTTATGGCTGATGGTGAAGACGCTGCTGGTGCGAAGATTGTTGTTACTGGCGGTGCATCTGGTAGCATTAAGGTTGATGGAAATACTAAGGTTAAGGATAAGGTTGCTGATGTAGGACTTAACACAACTGTTCTTAAGTCTAAGGGATGGCCTTCAGGAAATGCTACATATGATGATAGCAATTTCAAGTGGACTGTTGATGGTTCACTTTCTACTCAGAACACCAAGAAGCCTAACAAGAAGCTTATCGCAGCTTTCGAGTAAGTTGAGGTTTTGAGATGCCTACTTCGTTGATGATAGTAATTGGATTAGCATTTTTCTTATACGGAATCATTATTGGTTCATTCTTGAATGTGCTGATTTATAGAATTCCTAAAAAAGAGAATATTGCAATCAAGAGATCGCATTGCATGAAATGCGAATATCAGCTTCAGTGGTATGATTTAATACCGTTATTCAGCTGGCTGTTTCTTCGAGGTAAGTGTCGAAAATGTGGACAGAAGATATCTGTTCAGTATCCGATTATTGAGGCACTGAACGGAATCTTCTGGCTACTTATTTTCATAAGGTTCGGTTTATCTATAGAATCCCTACTCTATTGTTTTTTGTTTAGTGCATTACTTGCATTGAGCGTTATAGACTTTAGAACCTTTGAAATTCCAATAGGTTTTAACATTTTCATATTGATACTAGGGCTCGTTCGCGTAGCTACTGATTATAAAAATTGGTTATACTACGTGATCGGGCTTGTATCAGTATCAATGGTACTTTTTTTGATTTTTTTCATATCCAAAGGAAGAGCAATTGGTGGAGGAGATGTCAAGTTAATGGCAGCTACAGGATTGCTCCTCGGATGGGATTATAATTTACTTGGTTTTGTATTTGGATGTATACTTGGTTCGGTTATTCATATTATTCGTATGAAGGTATCGAAGAAAGATCATGTACTTGCCATGGGCCCTTACCTTTCAGCCGGGGTTATGATATCTATTTTTGTAGGTAAGTATCTAATTTCATGGTATGCAGCATTGTTAGGATCTCATTGAGATAATTCCTAACGGTTTAATTTTTTTGAAGATTCTAATAATCTTAAGTTTTTCCAACAATAAATAAATTGTGAGGACCAGTCATGGCTAATAAAGTAATAGCAATTGAAATCGGAAATGCCATCACACGTATTGTGCAGATGGATTATCAGACTAAAAAACCTAAGGTATATCGTCATGTTACGATTAATACACCTGAAGGTTCTTATAATGATGGCTACATTAATACTAATTCTAATGCACTCGCTGTAGCTATCCAGAAAGCGGTTCAAGATAACAATATGAATGGATCTAAGAATGTTATCTTTACCATTACTTCTAGTAAGATTCTTACCAGAGAGGTAATGATTCCGCCCGTTAAGCCGAATATGATAGATTCTACTGTAAAGTTGAATCTTAGTGAATATTTCCCTATAGACCTTTCGCAGTATGAGGTCGCAACCCTTCCTCTTGAGAGAATCACTAAGGAAGGCGAAAATATGGGTAAGTATCGTGTGCTTATCGTAGCAGCTGATAAGGACATGATTAGAGCGTATGAAGGACTTGCTAAGACCTGTGGACTTACACTTATCCAGGTTGACTATGTAGGTAACTCTATTTATCAGGCATTCAAGAATGAAGAGGCTGATAAGTGCTCGATGATTTTGAAGGTAGAGGAAAAGCAGACCTCTATTACTATTGTAGATAAGCAGAATCTTTTACTTCAGAGAAATGTTAACTACGGTATTGAAGAAGTAATTCAGGAAGTAGTTAATCAGCAGGCTTTTGGTGTAAGATTTTACGACGAAGCTTGTAAGTATGTTAAGACAAATAAGTGTATCCTTGATAGCCTTTCAGATACTGCCAAGTCAGTAGTAGGTGAAGGTGGAGATGATGGTTCTATCAGAAAGGGCGGCGGTATTCAGATTAATGAAGCTAGATGTGCCGTTACCAGAAATGTAAGTCAGCTTATTAGCGCTGTTTCGCGTGTTGTAGACTTCTATAATTCAAGATTTGCTGTACCGATTGATAGTATCTTTATCTGTGGTCTTGGTGGAACTTTCGTAGATCTCGATGTACTCTTTACAACAGAAATGGGTATTAAGACCAATATGCTCAAGAAACTTGAAGAAGTACAGTGGGCAGCTCTTGGTGATAATGGCGATTTCCCCGGATATGCAGCTACTATAGGTGCTGCAATGGGACCTATTGGACTTTATAGTAAGGCTAAAGAAGATAGAAAACTTGTTTCAACAATCAACTTTAAGTTATTAACAATTCTTGTTGCTGCGCTTGCATTAATAGTATGTGCTGTTATGTACCTCCCCAAATTAATTGCTAAACAGTCATTAGAGTCGGAACAGAAACAACTTATCGAGACTGAGAAGAAGTATGTAGAGGCAGAAGCTATATATAATAAGTATATTAATACTTTAACATTCTATAATGCTGTTGTTGTTGGTGATAAAGCTATTGAGAATCCTAATGATAATATACTTTTGTTCTTTGATGAACTTGAAAATACTATGCCGGCAGATTCGATGATTACTAATTTTTCATCAAGCTCTAGTGCTGTGTCGATGTCTATCAGAGTACCGGATCAGGCTGTTGCAGCTGCATTGATTAATAAAATTAGAAATTTTGATTCTCTTTATACTGTTACCGTAAGTTCTATTAATGAGAATTGGTATGAACCTGAAGCAGAAAAAGATGATGATGGAACTCTTACTTATACTTATACAGATGAGTTGGGTAATGAGGTTGAGGTTGAGATTACTGGTACTGCCGAAATTGACGAAGAGGGTGAGTATGTAGAGAGCGCATTTGTTAATAAAGTGCTTAATTATGTTGAGTTTACTATCACCGGTTATTATTATCAGTCAGAATTTAGTACTATTACACAGTAGGTAATAGATTATTAGCGGAGGCTTTGTTATGAAACTCAAACAGTTTAATGATAAATATTTATTTGGAGCTGTATTAGTTCTTTGTATTGCTTTAGGATTATTGTTTTATTTTGTGCCGTATACCAATATTGTGGATAGTGTTGGCCGTCTTGAACAAGAAAATGAGACTATTCGAATTCATATAGGTTCTCTTCAGACTTATTATGATAACAGGGAACAGAATGCTGCTGATACTGAGATTATGCTTAAGGAATCTTCTAATATCCTTAGCAAGTATGATTCTAATATACTTGTCGAAGATGTTATTATGGAAGCGGTGGCTATTGATGAAGCTGCAAATGATGAATATTTCCAAGAGATGATTTTTACTCAGATTGTTATGGAAGATCCAGAGACAATTTTTGAAGTACCTCAGGATGTTATTACCAAGGTAGAATCAGAAGAGTTTACAAATGCTATTAAGTTTAGAGTTGCTAAGTCTTCATATAACAATGAGCTTGGTTATTCTACCTTGAAGGACGTTATTGCTGAGATTTTTGCAAGCAAATATAATGTCAACATTCAGTCATTAGTGTATCATCTTGATGAGCAGACAGGTCTTCTCGCTGGTACACTTAATGTTGGATATTATTATGTAGAGGGTCTTGATAAAGAGTATGTTACTCCTGAACTTTATGATTATGAGGCTGGTACTGGTAATATCTTCACTAATACAAGTCTTTTGTTAGTAGAAGATGAAGAGGATGCTCAGTAATTGATTTTGTCACTAAAAGTATTTTGCTTGGGTATGTGTAAGGATACAATATGAAAGAGAATACAAATATAAAAAATAATAATAAAGGTATGACATTGATTGAATGTATTGTTTCAATAGTTATACTTTCAATATGTATTATTCCTTTATTGAATACATTTTCATTTTGCTATAAGTATACTGCTAAGGCAAAAATGCGTCAGAAGGCTACTAATGTTGCACAGGACGTTATTGAGACCTATAAGGCCGATGATATCAATACATTGATGCAAAAGATTGTTAGCGCTGATGCTACAATAAGTGGCCAGGATGTACTTAATAGTTCACGTAGTGATTATACTGAGGCGTACATTCCTAAATTGGTGACAAGCAATGATGGAACAGGGTATTATTTGTACAGTAATCTTACTACTGCCGGTAGTAATGATAGATATGATGCAGTAGTAAAGGTTACATCCGGTAATATCACATATGATCCAACATCAAATCCTACTGCATATGATTATACTAGTACTGGATTATTTAATGGACCTGAAGATACTTGCGTTATCTCACAAGATGTTACTTTATATAGTGATATTTTGATAACTGTTGCTAATGCTATTGACAATCAGAGAACTTTATATATTGCAGATTCATGGAATAATCCTTGTGTGACGAATATAAAGGTTACTCGTGATAATGTATTTAAATTTATGGCTGCTGATCCTTCGGATCCTGCTGATTACAAGGTGACCTATGAGAGTAAATATAGATTTGATGTAGAATTCAAAGATATGGATGCCTCTTCTAATTTGACTTCTACTAGTGGATCGATTGTTGTTAATGTTACTGCTAGTACTAGTTCATATAATACAAAACTCCAGAGCGAGACATTTGTTGATGACTTAAATAGTATTAGTTATTTCTATTATCCTATTTATGATGGAGCAGATTCTGTTCAGGTGCATACAGGATATGTTAGTGGATCTGTTAGTCAGTATGTTCCTGTGAAGCTTAATGGTGACACTATTACTATTTTTAATAGTGTTAAGAAGATTGATATGAATATATATAAGCAGAAGAAAGCTTCTGTAAAAACTGATGAAGATATAGTTAAATATGCGAATTATGATGATGTTTATACATTAAAAATTCAGCCTGGAGCAGAGACATCAAGTTATTTTCAGACTGGCATTACCGGCAATGTTGATTCTAATATTTATAAATCTTCAGAATCTGGAAGTCAGATAGTTGCTCATACCACTACAGGATTTCTAAAAATTGGTAGTGCTCTTGATTCATCAGCTCTTAGTAATAATCAGTTGGTATGTGTACTTGATGTATATATTTTCGGACATGGAGAGGCTGGAGATTTAACAGCTATTACAACATATGCAGCAGCTGATGCGATTGATTTTGATGATGCTAGGGCAAATGTTCAGGCTACTATAGTTGATAATATAAAATATTAGTTTTATTAGGTAATGTATTCAGTCAATGGCTAGTATACGGAGAATAATATGATTGGTTTTTTCGTAAGAGAATTGAAGAAGCAAAAGAATAAGGGTTCTGCGATTGTTTCTGTAATAGTAATTGTATCGTTCATCAGTATTATGGGTACAATTTTATTATATGTTTCCGGAATCAATTATCAGATGAAGGTATCTGATTATATGACTAAAGAATCTTTCTATGGAGCCGAAGAGGTGGTCGAATTATTAAGATCACAGATTATCATTGATGTTAATGCTGCTTCAGAAAATGCCTTCAATGAGGTTATTTCTGATTATTCATATTATTCTGATTTGTCTGTTCAGTTAACATCATTCGCAGCTGGAACATCAGAGTATACTAATTTGCGTAAAGAACTTTCCTTATATCAGAAGAGATTTACTGATAGCTTCGAGTCTGAATTTATAAAGCTGTGGAAAGAAAGATTTACAGCATCGGTTACAAAATCTTCAGATGCAGATCAGTATTACACAGAGGTCGTAGCAAAGTTATTTCCCGGCGCAGTATATGATAAGGATAAGTGCACTTCGTCTGAAATCTATTTTGAGTATAATGGATATGATGTATATGTTCCTGAAAGCTGGTTTGATTTTACAAATTATTCTAAAGACGCAGATAAGATTGCCTCTGTTAGTATAATGGCGGTAAGCGGTAATGATTATACATCAATGATTACCACTTCCTTCGCAGTAGTACCACCTACTATTGATTATAAGTTTAAGGAAACAGGCAAGTTCTTTAAAGGTGAGATGGTTGATAATGTATTTTATGTTGAATGGAATAAGAGCTAATGAAGAGATTAATGACAAAGTTTAGAAAACATAATAAAGGTTTTTCTTTAGTAGAGCTTGTTGTTGTTATCGCGATTATGTCTGTCTTGGTAGGCATATCTGCATTTGGTATAGGGATGCTTTCAGGTAGGCCGGCACAAAAGGCAAGTGCAAGATTTAGAACTAACCTTGACAGAATAAGAACTGTATCAATGGGTAAAACATCTGCTTCGCTTGAATTATATGTGACTGCTGACGGCGTGTTCAGTAAGGAAACAGTAAATGGTGTCAGTAAAGATCCAGTAATGCTTGGACCTAAGAGTGTAACATGTTCATATTCATATACAGGAGTAACTCCTGTTGAGATGGCGGTAGGAGATAAGATTGTAATTGTTTTCGATAGATCAGATGGTTCGCTTAAAAGTGTAACTGCGAGTGGCTCTGCCGGATCAAGTATTTACACTTCTGGAACTACCACTGGAGTAAATGAGGTCGATTTTATCTTTACAAAAGCAAATAAAAAGTATAAAGTAAGTATAGTACCTATTACGGGACGTGTTTCTAATTAGTTATTTTTTATCAGAAGGAGCAATTTATGAAAAACTGGGGAAAAGTTAGGCTTAATAACTTAGGTCTATCGCTGATCGAGTTGATTTGTACTGTTGCTGTTTTCAGTATATTGATAACTGGCATTGCTAGTTCAGTGCTGATTTCAACAAGAGTATATTCAAAGTCAACTACTGATGTAGCAATGCAGCAGAGTGCTCAGGTTTTGACCAACTATTTAACTAATTTGGTAGTTGATGCAAAGTCTGTTGAGTATGATGTTGATGGTGACGGTAATAAAATATTGAAAGTCACCGATACAAGTGATGAGGTTACTACTATCACATATACTGATGGTTCATTGTATATTGATAGTCCTAACGGAAGTGGTTTGTTATCAAGTAATTTGACTGATTTTGATGTTGTTAATTCTTATGATGAGAATCAGAGTGTATATTTTTCATTTTCATTAGAGGTTGCCAACGTTAATTTTGATTCATCATTTACTGCAACTTCAAGAAATGGAGTAATTGATGAGTCTGGTTCTGTTCTTATTGTTTTGGCTGAGAATATTCTCATTATGGAACCTAATCAGGACTATGATGTAAGTTATTCAATGGCTGTTACCGGTAGTGTATCAAATCAGCAGCTTGTTGGTGCTGGTGGAAATAAGATTTATGTTAATCCTGAGAAAAATGGTGTAAATGATTCTTATTACCAGATTTATAGTGATAAGATTCATGTTCATGTTGGACCTGCTGAAACATCTGAAGCACTTTCTATTAACCTTGAGACTCAGTATGAGGATCCAGAGACAAATCTTCCTAGCGATAGTAAGACTTTACTTGTTAAAGTTAGACGTGTAAATGGTGTTAATCTCGCAGCTAGTTCTACAACTGGTACCGGTGATGTTGGAGAGTTGTATTCTATTACTGCAACATTCCCTGCTGGATCTGTATATAATGGAGCTAAGGAATTAGAATACGAAAAAGGTGATTATTATAATCCTTATGCTGTATCTTGGTATAGTGTGGCTCTTGACGGAGTAGAAACAGCACCTAATTCAGTTATCGAGGTAACACTTGAATCAATTAAAGTTGATGATGTGACTTATACCACTTATGATGCTGCAAAGGATCATCTTAATGCTACCGCTGAGTATAGATATAAGCTTAAGGTTAAGCAGAAGATTAATGATGGTGTGAAAGTTACTGTTACTGTTCGTGCAGACCATTCTTATGGTGTTTCTGGTGATGGTTTACAGACTAATAGACAGGATACTAGTTACAAGGCTATTAATGGTACTACTGACGTTGTTTATTCATCTTTAGATATTTTGATTGATAGGGCTGAAGGTGCTGGTAGTAGTTTCCATCGTGGAGAAGAGTACGTTCATGTATTTGAGGAATCTCGCCTGAGAGGACTTGAAGAAGCACTTGATTTGTCAATAACCGGATATACCAAGCATTGGTTCTACAGAGTAAGAAATAAGACAAATGATGGCACTTGGAGTGCATGGTATCAGACTATTGAAGATAGTGCTATGGCAGCAAAAATGCAGGCGGCTGAATCAAAAATTTTGTTTGAGCCCAATAGTGCATATGAGTTTGATTATGTAATGGTTATATATGATTCAGTGAATAAGAAGGTTAAGTATCCTAATCTTTATTCACTTTATGAGCCAGGTTCTCCTTTTGCATCATATACTTATGTAGGAAATTCAGACTATCAGACTATATATCAGTGTGGTAATAGAATGGAAATGCCTGCCGTTACACTTAAGGTTTCTAATACCAATCCAGTTTATAATGGTGGAGCAGTTAACTTCAATATTAAGGCAGATGCAGTTACAGCTTTCTTCATTGATAATAATTTACTTGTAAAGATTTATGATCAGTCTGATAATCTTAAAGTTGAGAAGAACTGTCAGAGCGCTACTAAGATTTATTCAAATGAAGCTGCTAATGAGTATTATTTCTCATCAACTTTCTTAGTAGATAATTTCCAAAATTATGCTAAGGGTTCATATAAAGCTTATTTTGGTATCAAAGAGTATAAGGTTTTGGATTTAAAAACCTCATTAACTGTTAATGAGTTCATTAAAGCTGATCAGAATCAGGCAACACAGATTCCTTATATCGCAATAGATAATGTAATGCTTCCTTCTTCAGGTGATGAAGTACATGATTATGCTACATTAATTTATAACTAGTTGTTTCTATAATGGAGGTCGATTAATCGACCTCCATTATTTGCGTTAATTTGTTTTAGAATAAATAATATTTTTGACCGCTTATTCCTTTTTTCGACCGCTCGTTCCTTTTTACTTGAATCCATATTTTATGTGATGTTAATATCCGTATATAAGTTTTTAATAGGGGGTATTGGTATTAACATGAAAGAATTAAAAGATATGGATCTTATTGATGATTTTTTGAATAATGCATTAGCTAATAGTTCTGAATATGCTGAGGATGCATATCGTATTATATTAGAGGCATTGTTCGGCTTTCAGATTGGAAAGATCAGTATTATAAACCAAAGAACGCTTGCTCCGGCACATCCGGATATGAGAGGAATAAGTTTAGATGTTGAAGTGACGGAACGTGGAGGGCGGTAGCGTATCAATAAAAAACATGTTGTCATATATTCAAGAAAGCCGAGAGAAGTATGCAGTTGTTATTTCTACTTGTAAGCTGGATGCAATTATTGACCGAGTTTAGGATATGGAAGAAGTGAGGTCGGGATATATGACATTAGGCAATTTGATTGATGGAGAAACAAGAGAAACTAAGGCTATTGCAAGAGAAGAGGGTTTACTGAAGAAAGGGTAGAAGGTAGAGAGGAAGCACGAGCATAGTTAATGATAACTATGTTCAGTAATGGGCTTTCTTCAGAAATGATTCCCAAATATATTGCATTGGATATTAGGAAGTTAATTCAGTAATCAATAATACTGTGAATAAATAACTGATGGTTTGGATTTATAACAGATGTAGGAATAACCAGTTTAGTAAAAGCTGATTATTCCTGCTTTTATTAATTTGTAGGTATTATTAACTTTATCTTTATGGTATAATAATTTATAAATATTTAATAAATTGGGGTTATATTATGTCTAGAAAAGAAGAAAAAAATAAAGTTGGAAATATTGTTTGTATAGTCTGCTCGATATTAATGTGTATAGTACCATTTATTCCTTTTGTGGATCAGCAGGATGTTATTTATGATCTTAATGATTTGTCTAGTAGTGTAATAACTGTATCTCATTTAGTTCTTTATTTGAGATGGTATGGATATTTGCCTATTTTACTTGCTGTATTAATTATTGTGTCTACATTTCTTAAGAATAGTAATATAAAGAAGATTTTGAGTTATATTATGTTGGCTTTTGATGTATGTATTGTTGGTGGATTTATTTATTGGGCCAATAAGGTTGTAGCAAGGATATTTGAAGGCGACTTATATGAACCAGCTGCAGGTTATTATATATTGCTTGTTTCGGGTATAGTTGTTTTGATTGCTACGTTAATGAGGATAATGAACATAGATAATAATACGAATGTTTTGAAGGATGGGAGCGATAATGCAGACAGAGTCAAATAGTAATGCTTATTCGAAAACTTTTTTGAAATATCTAATAAGTGGCAAAAAACTTGAAATATGCGTGCTTATATTATTTGTTGTTAGTCATATTATTGTTACTATTTTCCATGAACCGTGGTTTGATGAAGCACAGGCATGGCAAATTGCTAGATGTGCATCGTTAAAAGATATTATTTTCACAATTCCTCATTATGAGGGCCATCCTGCTTTGTGGCACTTAATATTGATGTTTCCTGCTAAGCTCGGGTTACCTTATGAATTGAGCTTAAAAACTATACAGGGAATATTTATTTCCTTGTGTGTTTTATTGGTTGAATTTAAGGCTCCATTTGCGAGATGGTTTAAGCTGTTGTTACCATTTACATTTTTCTTTTTTTATCAGTATGGAATTATAGCTAGACCATATAGTATGTTGCTTTTATTTGTTATAATGGCAGCGCTGTTTTTTAAGTCAAAAAATGAACGACCATTTCGATTTGTATTGAGCCTTATGCTAATGTGTTGTACTAGTGCTTTTGGAATTTTAATTGCAGGTGGAATTGCAATCGGTTGGGTAATAGAAATAGTATTAGAAAAGCCTTTTAAGGATACTTTAAAATCACTGTTTACTACAAAACGTATGATTTCTTTATGGGCTTTACTATTATTTGCGTGTGTGGTTTGTTATCAAATATTGCCTAAGGTAGATACGTTTGCAACAAATACTGATGTTAAGAACTCTTTTGCAGAAAGAATAATATGTACATTTTTCGGATTTATACCGGATACATTTTTAACAGAAAATATATGGTCTAGTGGAGAAAGCTTTTTAGCTGATGTTAATTTTGATATTGGCGCATTAATTATAACTGCTTTGCTAGGAATTTTTATATGGTTTTTGATTTGGTTCTTTTCAGGTAAGCGTAAATTTATATATTTTTTGGCGACATATTCTTTGTTCGCGTTATTTTCAGCAGCTGTCTATTTTTCTGCGCATCATATTGGAATAGTATTGTTTATAGTAATGTTCTGGGCGTGGATTAATTTTGAGGATGATGATTGTTATTATAAGTTAAATTCTGTGGTAAAAAAAATAACGAGTAAATATGGTGATATAAAATGGGTTCAAACACTTAGCGATAAAGATGTGAAAAAATCAATTCGTGGATTAATTACGGCAATAGAATTTATTGTTGTTTGTTTGTCTATATATTGGAGTATTGGATCTTCTGTATTGGATATTAAAGTACAATATAGTTATGGTAGAGAGACTGCTAAATTTATAAAAGACCATCATCTTGATGAATTAAGTATGTTGGCTGAATGGGGATATTTGGATTCTGATAAAACTGATGGGTCATATGTAAATAATGTTTATTATATGCATATTCCGGTTAATTTTTATCCGTATTTTGATGATGAAATAGTAGAAAATATGGAATATGGATATGTTATACACAAAAATGCAGATGAGAATACGTCTAATCAAGTGATAGAGAGTTGGAAATCTATTGGAAAACCGGATGTTTTGCTTGGGTATGTAGATTTGGCTTCGCTTTATGATTGTGAGATATCTAGGATTGATTATTCGCCTGTGTATAAATTTGAAACAAATATTATATGGCGTGGATCTGAATATATAACATACAATTATATTTTCGTCAGAAATGATTTACTAGATGAGTATGGGTTATCAAGTCTTTATGATTCAATAAGTGTTAGTGAATAGCTATATGTTTAAGTGTGAATATAGATTACGAAATGAAATAGAGCAAAAGAAAGAACTAACTTTAGGAAATTATGTCCCTGAATTAGTGGTTGTGATGTTGTATGTGGTTTTCTATATTATAGTTTCTGTTTGGCATGAACCATGGTTCGATGAGTCTGAAGCGTGGCAAATAGCTAAATGTGCATCATTGAGGGAAGTATTATTTCAAATTCCACATTATGAGGGTCATCCCGCTCTTTGGCACATAATATTAATGATTCCTGCTAAATTAGGATGGCCTTACGAAATTAGTCTTAAAGCTATAGGTGGAATAATTATTATATCTGATGTTTTTTTGTTGGAATTTAAGTGCAAAATAAAGCGGTGGATAAAACTATTAATTCCATTCACTTACTTTTTCTTTTATCAATATGGTATAAATGTTAGACCGTATGGATTATTATTGTTGTTTGTATTTCTTTCAGCTATTACATTTAAGAAAAGGGATGAAAAGCCGTTTAGATTTGTTGCAACATTGATTGGAATGTGTTTGAGTAGCGCTTATGGTATCCTCTTTGCTGGTGGTATTGCAGTAGCATGGTTAATTGATATAGTAAGGGAGACAAATGTAGCAAGTTTTGTTAAGAACATATTTAGGTCAAAAAGAGTACTATCACTATTGGTTTTATTGCTTGTTGCAGTGATGATAATTGTTCAGATTTTGCCGAGACAAGATACATATGCCACTGCAGTTTCGTCGGCATCAAATAATATAATACTTAGATTAATATGTGCATTGTTAACGTTTATACCGGAATGTATCATAACCGAGAATGTTTGGTCTGTATGTGAAAATAATCTACAGAGTGTAGCATTTCCCATAGATAAATTAGTAGTTACTTCCCTTATAGGTTTGTTTATTTGGCTCATAATTTTTATATATTCTAAAAGGAAGTTGTTTAAGTATATATTGTTACCGTATGTATTTTTCGCAGTATTTGCTGCGTCTGTTTATTTTACGGCACATCATATTGGATTAGTGCTGTTTATTTTAGTATTCGGGTTATGGATTAATGGGGACAGTAGTGAAAATGCGTTGATAAATGATATTATTCTCTTTGCCTCAGCTAAGAGTAATAAGGTTGTTTTAGCAGTAAAAAAATATTGGAAACAGCTTAGGTTGTTTTCGAATTTTGTTATAGTGGCATTGTTTGGCTTATCAATATATTGGTCGGTGATGTCCGCAATATTAGATTATAAGTATCAGTATAGCTACGGAAGAGGTGCCTCTGCTTTTATAAAAGAATATTCTTTAGATGAATTGGTCGTCGTGGCGGCTTGGCAGAATTTTGATATTAATGGAGATGGCATTTCAGACCTTGATACTAATTGCATGTATTCACCGGTGAACTTGTACCCATATTTTGATGATGAATTTGTAGCCAATATGAATTATGGATATTCAACACATAGAATTGCTAATGATGAAGAGAATGCGATAAATATAGAAATGTGGAAAACTAGAGGTGTGCCGGATGTTTTGATTGGGGCTGCGGATGTTGCTGAATTGACAGATGGTGAATATTGCAGACTGGATTATTCACCTATTTTTCAATTAGATATGAAGTATATTTGGCGCGGAGCAGAATATATAGCATATGATTATATTTATTTAAGAAATGATTTGTTAGAAGAATATGGGTTGACCAGCTTGAATAGTTCTACTTATTGATTATAGCGGGGGTGCTTTTTAGTTTTATTTATGAAAGAGCAAAGAACAAATTGGATTGAGAAAATTCAAAATGATATTCTATGGCAAAAAATTGCTATTATATTACTATGCATGTATATGTTTGCAAGTATACCTAGAATTTCTATGGTGTATTTTGAAGTTATAGAATCATTTAGGGATGAGATTTTACCAATTTTTGTATGTGTTACATTAGGAATGCGCATATACTTGTTACTTAAACGCATAAGGTATGCATGGGCGTATGGCCTTGCGGCGAGTGTCGTTTCATATTTTGTATTATTCTTTTTGGCAAATTCATATTTTCAGTTCATTTTTCCGATAGTATTGGGTTTGGCGCTGATTAAAATAAACTATTCAAGAATACTAAGTTATGTTTTGTATACAGTTGTTCCTGCGTTGTTAATTATCATTCTACTGAGTAGAACCGGACTAATACCTAATCTGGTTTATTATGTAAGTGGTACGCCACGCCTTACATTTGGTACGGTATATTGTACAGATTTTGCAGCATTTGTTTTTTATATGACAATGTTGTTTGTTGGCATTGATAAGCAGATACCTAAATATTTACGTGGTATAGTGTGCTTTATAGTATCAATAGTTATGTATTTATTATGTAGATCCACATGCAGCTCTTTATGCTTGGGAATTGCAGGTATTGGTTGCATATATTTGTACTGCTATGAAACGATAAGTAAAAAACAACGTTATGGGCGTTTTATTAATGCGATAAATAATTGCATTAATGTGTTAGAAGTATGCATGTTTATTATTCTGGCTGGATTATCTTTAGTATTGACGCTATGTTATGGTACATACGATGAGTGGATACTAAAGATAAATGATAAATTACATGCAAGATTAGGATTGGGTTATTCTGCGGTTAAAGAGTATGGTCTTTCTTTCTTTGGAAATTCGTCATTTGTGCAATCTGGTGGTGGTGGAACAACCAACTCAAACTTTACCTATAATTTTATAGATTCCTCGTATATGTATACTATGGTTCGGTGGGGATTCCTCATTCTTGTTGTATTAGCTGTGCTATATATAATTGTTGTCGTGCGAGCACAGAAGCGTGGCAATTATCTTATACCGATGGTTATGGCTGTAATCGCTATACATTCATTTGAGGAACATCATTTTATCGAGCCGTGGTTTAATGTTTTTATGTTTACTTTTGTATGCGATTATGAAAGAAAAAGTGTAGACAATAGTATTAACTTAAAAACAGTTATTATTGATTTTACAAATCGGGTAAGGCCTGAGATTAATAATAAGTCAAAAGTGTTTATTATGCTTTTTATTACTGTGATGATGGCGGTGGAAATAGTTATGTTCCCTAGACAGTCTGCAGCAGTTCGAACAATATCTAAAGCTAATGAAGTAGATAACAATATATTGTTTCAATTAATAGCCATTTTAGTTATTGGTATTATTATACTGTGGATTGGTATGGGAATGAGTCAACTGACTCATATTTTTAGTAAGCCAAAGAAAGTATTATTAATTTCATTTGTTTCAGTAGGGCTTTTGCTGGTATTTGGTAGTGTTATTTTATTTAATTCATCAAATAGTGTTAAAGAATATTATGTGGCTGACATCAAAACAGATGAAACGATATTGAATGAGTTAAATGATAATGGTATCAAAAATGGTGTTTATGTAGATTCATCTGCGGATTATTATAGTAGATATAGTGCGATTGAACAGAGATTTTTCTATGATGAGGAATTGTCTTTAGTTAAAAATTGTACATATTTATGCTCTGATGAATATCAGAGATTTAATGGAGCAGATTTTAGTGTGGTTCAGTATTCGGATGATCGTATGCTGTATACTAATTCAACAAAGGTAATAGATACACTTAAAGATAAGGGATATATTGTTTATGATAGATTCCCTAAGGTGTTCTCACTAATAGATACTGATGATAGTGTTATATTGGGGGATGACATTAATAATGAAGAAATAAAGCTTATCTATAAGACGGAGAGTGATATCTATAAAAGTGGTATATACAAATTACATATTACAATAAATGTAGACGCTATTAAAGCAGATACAGATTATGAATTGTTAGAGATTGATACTATTTATCCTGGTAAAGAATATAGAAGAATAATTAATATTTCTGATTTACATGAAGGTGAATATACAGTTTTTATGTCTATATCAAACTGTGATTCATTATATTTTATTTTACACCCAAGTGACGGGGGGATAGTAGAGATAACAAGTTTTACACTTGAGAAATGGTGTGATATGTAACAGATTTTCTTTGTTAGGTAATGGCGGATATTAAAGGATTAATGGGGGTTTCTATGTCTAAAAAAGTTATTATAATCGGTGCCGGCCCTGCCGGTCTTACAGCTGCATATGAGTTGTTAAAGAAGCACGAAGGCTATGAGGTTGTGATATTTGAGGAAACTGATAGCATTGGTGGTATTTCGCGTACCGTTAATTATAAGGGAAATCGTATGGATATGGGAGGACATCGATTCTTCTCAAAGGTTCCCGAGGTTAACGAATGGTGGCAGAATATGCTTCCTGTTCAGGGTGCTAAGCCTAAGGATGATATTATGCTTGGAAGAGATATCGCTGTTGCGGAAGGTGGTCCCGATCCCGAGAAGAGCGATAGGGTAATGCTTCGCCGTCATAGAGTATCGCGCATATTCTTTATGGACAAATTCTACGATTATCCCATCTCGATGAAGCCTGAGACTTTTAAGAATATGGGCTTCGCTAACACTATGAAGGTTGGATTTAGTTATCTTGGTACTATATTCCATAAGTTGCCTGAGAATAATCTGGAAAATTTCTATATTAATCGTTTTGGACGTAAGTTATACAGTATGTTCTTTGAGTACTATACAGAGAACCTGTGGGGACGTCATCCTAGAGAGATAGATGCATCCTGGGGTAAGCAGAGAGTTAAGGGCTTATCCATTTCTGCGGTTATTAAAGACATTTTCGGTAAGATATTTAAGAAGAAAAATCGTAAAGTAGAGACATCACTTATCGAAGAATTTAGCTATCCGAAACTTGGTCCCGGTCAGCTGTGGGAAGTTACCGCAGATGAAATTATTAAGCTTGGCGGACAGATTTATAAGAATTCTACAGTAACTACAATCCATAGAAATAAGCAGGGTGATATTACCGGAGTTTCGTATGAGGCTGATGGTGATGAGCATAATATGGATTGTGACATTCTTATTTCATCTATGCCTCTTAAGGATTTAGTAGTAGGAATGGAGAATGTTCCTTCTAATGAGCTTAGAATTGCCAAGGGACTTCCTTATAGAGATTATATGACACTTGGTGTACTTGTTAATAAGCTTAAGCTTGTTAACAAGACTGATATCAAAACGGTTGGCAATATTGTGCCTGACTGTTGGGTATACGTTCAGGAACGCAAGGTAAAAATGGGCCGCTTCCAGATATATAATAACTGGTCACCTTATCTTGTTGCGGATCTCGATAATACTGTATGGCTTGGACTTGAGTACTTTGTGCAGGAGCATGATGAATTCTGGGATATGGCAGATAAGGATTTCTCTGCATTTGCTGTAGAAGAGATGATTAAGTTAGGTCTGATTGATAGCGCAGAAGACGTACTAGATACCCATGTAGAGAGGGTAAAAAAGGCATATCCTGCATATTTTGATACTTATGATGAGATTGATACGTTGATTGATTATATTAATACAATTCCTAATTTGTACTGTGTAGGACGTAACGGTCAGCATAGATACAATAATATTGATCACTCAATGTGTACCTCTTTTGAGGCTGTCAAGAACATCACAAATTCTGTAACAGACAAGACAAATATTTGGAATATAAATACTGAAAAGGAGTATCATGAAGAATCATCTGAAAACGGTGAGAAAAAATAGAAATACAAATATATATAATAATAAAGGTTTTTCGCTTGTTGAAATCATAATTGTAATTGCGATTATGGTAATCTTGGTAGGGGTTCTTGCCCCAATGTACATTATTCATGTCGAGCGTAGCCGTGAGTCAATGGATATTCAGGATATGGATTTGGTATATCGAGTGGCTTATGCGACATATGCGGAGGAAGGCTACAGAGGCGGCGTAATGTATTATTATGGTCGTGAAGAGTTGACAGAATCGACTCCCTCAGCCGGATATGGAAAAGGAAGCATTGCTGATGGTGGACGTAGCTATCCTAATCCATGCTGTGAGGATGGTGCTTACGACCCCTCATTGTCTTATAAGGATAAGTATATTATGGTTGTTTTCCCAGAGGTTGATGATCCGGATCAGACTATTCATGTTCATTGGGTACATTAGATATATGAGCATTTATGCTCAATGAAGTACATTAAGGAGTTTAGAGGTTTTAGGTGCATATAAATAAAAAGTTAGTAATTGCCATAGTGGTGGTAATAATAGTTGGTGCGTGCGCGGGTATATTTCTTTCGGGTATCGGAGGCATAAAGATAACCGATGATAATCTGGATACGGTATGTGCAGAAACAGCTGATAAAATTAATTCAGGAAAAATGCGTCTCCAGTTTTCGGCTACATCAGAGGATTTGGTACAGACTGTCATTGAACGAGTATACGACAACCCAGAAATGTTTTGGCTCGATAGAAACTATTCTGTTATATCAATCGGAAATCGATACATAGTTTCTTTTGATACGTATTATATTGCTCACGATTTTATGATGTCGGAGGTTAATGATAAGGCTAATGAAATGCTTAAGGGTTTACCTCAAGGGGCATCAGACTATGAAAAGGCTCTATACATTCACGATGCTCTTTGCAAGTCTATAACCTACACTGATTCCGGAAGTGAGGATGAGCATAATTTTTATGGAGCATTGGTGAATAAGAAATGTGTTTGTGAAGGTTATTCTAAAGCATTCATGTATCTTATGGATATGGCAGGGATAGAGACCTATTATTTCTCGGGAACATCGCTTAATAATGGTGTTTCGCAGCCACATTCGTGGAATGGAGCATATCTAGATGGTGAGTTCTATTATTTCGATTTGACCTGGGATGACGTGAGCGGAAATGCTTTTTCTTATAATGACTTTGCGATAACTTCTTCTGAAATACTGCGTAATCATACTTTTGATGAATATCACGAAGTAATTGAGACCAACAGTACTAAATGTAATTATTTTTACAGAAATGATTATGTTATTGAGGAGTATTCGGATGAAGTGCTTGCAGCTTTGATAGCTAAGCAGGGCGATATAATTGATGTAAAATGCGCATCTTCAATAGCATTTAATGAACTTAAAAGTGTTGTTGAGAGTCCTTATGGGTTTAATAAGGTGTTATCACAGTCAGGAAATGACAATGTTCAGTTCTCGGGATTTAGCTACATCGTGGACGAGTACACAATGTGTGTAAGAATTATTTTTAATTAGAATATATAAAGTGAAGATAAGTGAAGTTAAAAAACAACATATAATTCATCCATTTGAACCCATTATCAATGCGGAATCCAAGGTGTTGATACTGGGTTCTTTGCCGTCTGTAAAATCACGCGAAGAGGGCTTTTATTATGGTCATCCGCAGAATAGATTTTGGAAGGTGATTAGCAGTATATGTGGCCGGGAAATTCCTGCCGCGATAGAAGAGAAACGATTACTTTTGATTGAAAATCATATCGCGGCATATGACTCAATATACGAATGTGATATTATTGGCTCCGCTGATTCTACGATTGAAAATGTAGTGCCGACAGATGTTTCAAAGCTGATTGAAGGTACTTCAATAGGAATCATATATTGTAATGGTAGTACTTCATACAAATACTGTACAAAATACAATAAAAATCTGAATATTCCAATTGTTTGTCTTCCTTCTACTAGTCCGGCAAATGCTTCTTGGAGTAAAGATGCACTGGTGAGTTCGTGGAGCAGAATAACCAGATATCTTCATAGAAGTGATAATAGAGCAAGTGATTATAAAGTAGATAATCATAAAGTGAGTAATAATACAGCCGCGTTTTATTCATTAAGTTCTTACATAAAAGATACCTACAGCATGAAGTTGTATAAAGCATCATTGGATGGTGGTTTCACCTGCCCGAATCGTGATGGAAGTAAGGGCATGGGGGGATGCATTTTCTGTGATAATGAAGGTTCGGGTCATTTTACTGGAAAATGTGTTGCTGAAAGAACAACTGGTAACAATACTGATTGCAGAAGCGGAATTAATGAAAATCCTACAATAAAAAATAATATAGATGCCATAGATGGTGATAACTCAATCACCTCGCAGCTTATCCGCAGTAAAAAACTTGTAAGTTCAAAGCTTCCCAAGAATACTCAAATCGGATACATTGCATATTTTCAGGCATATACTTCAACATATGCACCTGTAGACCGATTAAGAAAACTATACGAGGAAGCCATTGTTGATCCTGAGGTAAAAGTGTTATCTATAGCAACAAGGCCTGACTGCTTAGGCAAGGATGTTGTGGCGTTACTCAAAGAGATTAACGAAAAGATTCCGGTTTGGGTAGAACTGGGACTTCAAACCAGTAAAGCTGCATCGGCAGTGCTTATCAACAGGTGTTATGAGAATAAGGTATATTCAAAGGCTATTACTGACTTACGAAAAGCTGGTATCGGCCATATTATTACACATGTTATAATTGGGCTGCCCGGTGAAAGCGTCGAAGATATGCTTGAATCCGTAAGATTTGCGTGCGATAACGGCACAGATGGAATTAAGCTTCAGCTTTTGCATGTACTGAAAAATACTAGATTAGCCGATATGTATAATGATGGGGATTTTAAGACTTTGAGTCTTGAAGAATACACAGAAATAGTAAAAAAGGCGCTTGATATTATACCACCTGATGTTGTTGTTCATAGGATAACCGGTGATGGAGATAAGAATAAGCTTATTGCACCGATGTGGAGTGCGGATAAGAAGCGAGTACTCAATTATATGAACCATTGTCTACAGAACAGATAAAAAAGCAAGTGCAGGTAGAATGTAGTTTTAATAATAGTGCTTATAATAATACAAATGATAGTATCTATAAAAAGTACTTGTGATAGTAATTGATGAATAATATAACTAACAAAATCAATAAAAAGTGCATAGCGTTATTTATCACCATGGTTTTCACATTAATCATGGTTTTGTCTGCGTGCGGAAATACTACTGATATTTCGCCTGATAATGGTGATGGCGTTGGACAAGCATCGGCGGATGGCGGTTCGGGTAGTGATTCGGATGATTCCGGCGAGGATAGTGATCCTAATGCATGGCTGTTCTCTGAGCCTAGGCCGGAATATGATTGGCGTCAAAATGTTTATAGTGAATATGCACTTGATTTCATGCTTGAAGACAACGAACCATATCATATTTTTGATATTAATACTGTTGATGGAAAAATATTAGCTGTTGCCAAGCTGACGGTGGGTTCTCTTGAGGGGGCAATTGATGGTCAGGCGGTACTAGATAACACTTACGTAATATCTAATTATGCTTTAGCACTTATAGATAATGAAGAACCGGATGAAGTAACGCTGTTGGAGCTGCCCACAGAGGTTTTAGAGTATAACAACATATCAGGAGCTGGTGCACTTATTGACTCGGGATATTCCAATGTGAAAATATGTTATGACGGAACCATAATCGGTGTTTATTCGGGGACTGTTTACGGTGTGGATGAAGCCGGTGAAGCTAAAATGAGTGGTGTCAGATATCTTACTCATTGGGATACAGATGGAGACATCATTTGGAATACAGATATTTCGGAGTATTTGATTAATGAATATGGCTTTGTCAAATATGCGAATCTTCTTTCAAGTGGTAAGGTGGCAGTATTTACAGAGTGTGGCGGTATATACGGATTTATTATTGATGAAGTCGGGACTATTATAAATGGTCGTGAAATAGATGAAGAAGATGGATTGTATTTCTTATCTGATATCGAAAATGATTCTGCAGGCAATGATGTAGTATTCTATAGCCGTTATTATTCTGAAACGGTTTCACTGAGTAATGATGGACAGGATGTTGAAGATTTAGATGAGACCACTGATGCAGCGGATGGCATTGGTGATGGATCAGATATCGACGAAGATCCTCAATATAATAGATCAGAGCAGCTTTATGTTGATGCGGCATATTTCGATGAAGAAAATATATGCCTGACGGACAGTGTGGTTATTCCGTACGAAATCAGAAAGAATGATTATTATACTATCAGTAAAGGCATAGATAAGGATTTCATATATTCGAATTCCACAGGTGTTTATTCATTTAATATAGGGGATGAAGAAGTATCATCTGTGATGAATTATGCCAATTCGGATTTTCGAGGATTCTATTTTAACGATTTGGCTGCTGTATCAGATGGTGAATTTGTTGGTATTTTTACAACATATGATGAAGGAATAATGATAGCATCAGGATTTGCTGCGGTGGATCCTGCTACGCTTGAGAATATTGAGACGATTAAGCTTGGCGTATACGGCACGGATAATACCTTAAGACGTGTGGTGCGAGAGTATAATACAGATAATCAGGCTTATAGAATTATTATTGAGGATTATTCGAAGCTTAAGGTATCTGATTTAACTCTTGAGGATGCAGAAAGCTATATTGTGGCTGAAAAGCAAAAAGCAATTGCTGAAGGCTATACAGGCAGTGTGACAGTTACTGAAGCAGATTATTACACATACATTCAGATGCTACAGTTGGCTCAGCTTAGGCAGGATCTTTTAGATCGCACCGGCCCGGATTTGTTGATGATTAATCCGGATATGATTGATTACGTAGAGTTAGCTTCGCTTGGTTTACTTGTGGACTTTGATGAACAGGCGGCTTTGGATGTAGAGTTATCCGGTGCATCAGGCGCTAAACTCTATGATGCTTATCTTATGAACGCTATGGATGCATTTGCAATCGGTGGCAAGCATTATCTTTACCTGTATAATTTTAATTACAACATATATACCGGTAATAGCAATAGCTTGATATTACCTTCTGCAAAAAATGCATGGAGCATTATCGATTTTGATATAGCGTATAATCAGTATCATGTTGGCGGCAATTACTTAAATGCTTATGATTTGGCGACTGCGCCGGTATTGATTGCTTATAAGACCAGAACTCAGTTTATCGATGTTCTCTTAAAATATGATGGCGCAGAGTTTGTTGATATTGAGAACGGTACGTGTGATTTTGATTCGGAAGATTTTATTTCGTTGTTAAAATATGCAGGTTCCCTGGATGCTCAAAATGATGATTCACTCGAGGTATATAGGGACATATCGTTATCATACAGAAATGATGGTGTGTTGATGGTTGAAAGCGTCCTCGGATTAGGTACACCCGAAGGCTTTTGGAGCGATTCGTGCCGTAACTTTGATGGGGATTATTCTTGTATCGGATTCCCGAGCAGAAATGGTGAAGAATCCCAGAGTGGAGTGATATCAATAGCGGAATTACCTATTGCGATAATATCTAATGGTAATGTAGATGGTGCATGGAATTTTGCCAGAGAATTTTTCTGTGATGGATATCAAAAAAGTATAGTTGAACGAGGCTGTGGAATACCGGTTCTTTGTGATGCGTTTGATGAATGGGTTTCGCAGGGAATGGCTAGGTCTGCAGGCCTTTACTGTGTAGATGAGAACGGTGCAGAAGTTTTTTGTCCTAATACATATATAGTGGGTGGTCAGTATTGTACTGTGCCGTATATGATGGATGATGATGTTCAGACAATTAAGAACAGTATTATGATTTGCAACAAGCCTGAATTTACCAATTCAGACATAATAAATATAGTTAAAGCAGAAACGAATCTGTATTTTGCAGGAAATATTACCGCGGAAGAAACGGCTGCTAATATTCAAAAAAAGGTGACAGACTATTTTGAGCAGTAAAACAAATGATAAAAATAACAATATAGTCAAGGCGAAAAATGACGATAAATTCAAAGCTTTTTTCAGAGCGTTCATTCCGAAGCATATCAGTAACAGAGTAGTTGTTGATATATATGATTTTTTGCGCGTTATTCAGCATCTTAATCCTATTAATTACACACGTCATGAGCAGGAAAATGTTGATTTGTTTAAGAATCACAGAGAAGTAATTAAGCGCGACAATGGATTTGTGGAAGATCAGTGCAACTATACCGATATGAAGTACGGTAAGGTGAATATGAGATTTAGCGGATGTGAAATATTTGCTACGTATAATGCGATGTACAGCATACATGGTCATAATCCGATTTCGTTGCCGGAGATGATTACCGAATACGAGAAAAACGGAATGGTGTTGTCCGGATTTTTTGGAACATCGCCCAAAGCTATTATGAAATACTTAAATGGACACGGTTATGTGACTAAGTTTTCGATGAAAGATTCGGAGTATGATCGTATAGCGGATGAATATGAGACTGCCATTTTGACTATATATAACGACGGCTTGGATATTATGAAAGCGGTGCATACCGTTAATGTATCTAAGCATAACGGAAAATATTTAGCTCACAATGTTAATTGTAATGGTAAAGTTCAGGGACCGTTTGATTCAATATCAGATATGATGACAAAGATTAATCATGGCAGATCAAAAGCTATTTCTTTGATCGGTGTGAGTAGGTCTGATGGTGCTAAATAAGCTACCAAAATCAATCTGCGCAAGGCATATAGCACTGAATACCAGACAGCATCCGATTATTTCTCTTAATCCGAGACTCTGATTAAGGATTATCCATCCACCTACAACCGAAAATACTGATTCTAAGCTCATTAGCAGGCATGCGATGGTAGGGTTTAATCCGTTCTGTGCAATAATTTGAAGGGTATAGGCTACTCCGCAGCTCATGACGCCGGCATAGAGAACGGTGATGAGTGCTTCTTTTTGTGTTATCGAATTTATAAGGACGTTTATATTTTTGATATCCAGCTCCATATCAAATATAAAGGTGGGCACGGCTGAAAGAATGCCGGCTACAGCAAACTGGATGCAGGAAAGTCGTACACCGTCTACAAGTGGACTGTACTTATCTATTATCATTATCTGTACAGAAAAACAAAACGCACACAGTAGAACAATCAGATCGCTGGTTTTTACATGAAAACCTTCACTTGGATTAATGCATAGCAAAAATAAACCTGCGATGGTGATAATCACACCAACCCAGACTGTCCAAGGGCATCTTTTCTTGAAAAAAATACTTAAAATCGGAACAATCAATATGTAGCAGGAAGTTAAGAAGCCTGCTTTGCCCGGAGTAGTACCAAGATTAATGCCTAACTGCTGAAAGTTAGAGGCAATACACAGTGCTATGCCGCAAAACAATCCGCCTATCAACAGAGTCTTATATTCTTTAGCATTCTTTGGCTTGTCGCGCTTTTCGGTAATTCCGTCTTTTATAAGGATTACAGGAATAAGGACAACAGCACCTATCACAAATCTTACAAAATTAAATGCAAACGGTCCGATGGCATCGCCACCGACACTCTGTGCGACAAATGCAAAGCCCCATATGGCAGCAGTGATAATTAGTAATATTGAATTCTTGAGAGTTTTTTTATTCATAGGACTAATATATCATTTGTGAATTGTGAAATATATGTTTTTTCTGCACAGCATTTTGGTTGAAATGGTTCCATATATGTTAATATTACTGATGTATCTGTGATATTAATATTAAATAGAATGATATTTAATAAATTCAAAAGAGATTGATAAGTAGCAAATTCGGAAAACGATTGATATGTAACAAATTCAGAAGAGATTGATATATGAAGAACAACAAACGCGTATCATCACAACTGAATAAAGAAGATTTGATTGCATTGATACATGCAATAATAGCGGGAATAACTGTGATTGCTTTAGTGGTTGTTCTTGTGATTTTAACATGCGTTCGTACTGTGCCCAAATTTAATGACAGAAAACTTGAACTGGGTAAAAATGTACCGAGTCACGTGTATAACTATGTGACCGGTCTGTCGTGCTTTCACGACGGAATAGAGGTTGACTTTTCTCAGGTTGATAATATGACTGTGGGTGATTATCAGGTCAAAATCAGCGGTAAAATAGATTATGTGAGCACAATTCATGTAGTAGATACCACTGCGCCTGTAATAAAGGTCCTTGGACCGGTATCGGAAGGTAAAAGTTTAACTAATGAATATAGTGGCGTATATTACAGCGAGGCTGACGGATGTATAGTTCTGGAGCTGGGTGAAAGCTACGATGTGTTTGACATAGTGGAAAATCTGGGAGATACTTCAGAACGTTTCAAGGTTGACTTGAGTATTGGCGGTGTAAGTATTGCTAAGTATACTTCGTATCCCGAACCGGTTTCTGAAATGTTTTTGATGAGTGAAATCGGAGATTATATCATTGATATGGATGCTACTGATGCTGAAGGTAATGTGTCATCAGCAGTCATTGCCACTAAGGTAGTAGATACAAAAGGTCCTGATATAAAAGTTCCTGCCCATTTGCCGTATTATGCGACAAACAGCGAGTATGAAACAATGGATTTTGCTACAGAAATAACAGATGCATCTGGCGTGGCAGAATATTATCTGGCTGTTAACGGTGTAAGGACTGATAGTATTATGTATTCTGAGCTGGGTAGCTACGATATTGAAATAGTAGCAGTTGATAATAATGGAAATGAGAGCTCAGTTGAATTTAGCGCAGTTTTTGATACTGTACCTGTATTTGTAGGTGTTCGCGATGAGATAGATATTCGTGTAGGGCAGGAATTTGACTATCATCAGTATTTCAGAGCTTTTGATAATACAGACGGTGACATAAGCGACAGAATTGAATTTATATGTGAGGCTGAAGATTTTTCTTTTGTCGGTTTATATGACTATGAATGCAGGGTAACAGACAGCCATGAATTGACTACAATTTATCAAGGAAAGATTTTTGTAGGCGATATCAGCAATACCAACTATGTGCTTACAAGCGAGGAGATAGATACACTTAATCTGTATGATTATTATTCGTATGACGTTCTGGAAAATGATGATTATGATATGATGCTTGAGACTGTCAGACCTACTCTTGTAAATCTGCTAAAACGAAACGCAGGTGGAGGGTATTCGTTTGGTTCAGGATTCATTTATAAAGTAGATTCTGATTTCGTATATATTGGAACTGTAGATCATGTGATATCGGAAATGATTACTACCATTGAGCTGATGTTCTGCGATGATGAGGACACGATTTTGAATGTTAATGTGACAGGATGCGAACGTGTTGACAGTAGTAGTGAAACTGCAATGTTTAAGATTCCTGTCAGTGAGATACCTGCAAGCGTATTACTTGATGTAAAGCAGGTATATGTTGATGAGAATATTTATGATGAAATCGAAATTGGACAGGAGATTGTGGCTTATTCAGGACATTGGAGTAATACAACCCCTACAATTCGTGATCTCTATGTTAAGAGAATGGATGAACAATTTCTTGAGGATTCGGTTCACTGTATTGTTACCACGCATAATACCAAAGGTGGAATGAGTGGTTGTCCAATCTTTGATTTGACAGGAAGATTGGTGGCAATTTGTGAAGGATACTGGGGCAGATACAATTATGACACTTACAGCTACGAATATGAAGGGTATCAGCAGCGAATAGAAGGTATAACCGAACTCTATTATAGGGTAAAAGACCTGGATTATTATGACGAAGGTTAACACAATATTAAGAATTCTTAACTTTAATTAATCAATATATTGATATATAATCTATTAAGATAATACAATAACTTGTATTTTGTATTGCGTGGAACGGATTATATAGATGAGTAAGAAAAACGACGGCAAAAAACAGGAGCAACCTGTCAAAGTAGTAAAGACAAAGAAGTCCAAACACACTCTCAGAGCGCAGTGGGGATCTTCTTTATTTTTGGTACCCAGTGTTGCCGGTGTTTGCCTTTTTTTCTTTATCCCGTATCTGGTGGTAATTTATTATTCATTTCTTGATAATGCAGTTTCAAAAAAGTTTACCGGTTTCTACAATTATGTAGCAGTTTTTAAGAATCTGGCATTTAAGACAGCGGTTAAGAACACCGGTGTTTTTTCTGCTATAGCAGTACCGTTGGCGGTTCTTCTTGCGCTTTTACTTGCTTTACTTCTCGATAACAAGATTCCATTTAGAACGCAATTCAGAACTTTTTTGTTAAGCCCAATGATGGTACCTGTTGCATCAATCGTGCTTATTTGGCAGGTGTTGTTTGATTACAACGGAGCCGTTAATGCTTTCTTTGAAAAATTCGGAGCCGATAAGATAGACTGGCTTAAGTCAGACAAGGCTATCATTGTAATAGTTATATTGTTCCTTTGGAAAAATATAGGTTACAACATGATTCTGTTCCTGGCAGCCCTTTCATCGGTGCCTCAGGATATTATTGAGGTTGCGCGCCTTGAAAGTGCGGGAAGCTTCAAGATATTTTTCATGATTAAGCTTCGATATCTCGTGAGCACATTGGTTTTTGTAACTATTATGTCGCTTATTAATTCATTTAAGATTTTCCGTGAGGTATACCTTTTGACGACGGATTATCCGTATGAGAGCGTATATATGCTCCAGCATTTTATGAATAATAAGTTCAAGAGTCTTGATTATCAGGCACTCAGTGCGGCGGCGGTAATGATGAGTTTGGTCATGGTTGTTATCATTGTGGTGCTGTTTAAGGCAGAAGAGCATTTCAGTAAGGATCTTGACAGCTAAAGGGATTTGTTTTTGTGAAAAAAGAGTTAGATATAGAAAAGCAAAATCAAATATACGCAAGAATCGGCAGACGAAAAAAGGTTGGTCGTGCTGTTGGACTAAGTATAGCAACACTTGTGACTGCTTTTGTTGCAATTCTTTTCCTTATGCCTATTGTACTTACAATAACCAATTCATTTATGTCGTCTTCGGAAATGGCATCCAATTACGGTGCAATATTTGCAACGACTGCTAGTGGTGGACGTAAGTTTGTAGCGGAGAGAGTTAACCTAAAGTTTCTTCCGGATATGGTAAGTCTTTCTCAGTACAATACGGTACTGCTTAGAAGTCCCGAATACCTTTTGAAATTCTGGAACTCAATGATTTTAGTTGTACCTATTATGATATTCCAGCTTCTGGTTGCTGCGGCAGCTTCTTATGGATTTTACAGATATAAGGGTAAGGTAAGAGGAGTTATATTCTTTGCATATATTATACTGATGCTTATGCCTTATCAGGTTACATTGGTTCCCAATTATCTTGTAAGTGATTGGCTGCACCTTTTGGATTCTTATTGGGCAATATGGTTACCGGGTATTTTTTCACCGTTTTCTGTATATTTGATTACTAAATATATGAATCGTATTCCGGTTTCTTGTATAGAGGCTGCACAGATTGACGGAGCGGGAGAATTGCAGATTTTCTTTAGAATCTGTTTGCCGTTGTGTAAGGGAATAATCATGTCAACGGCTATCCTGGTATTTATAGATTACTGGAACATGGTTGAGCAACCGTTGATTTTGCTTAGTGATACTGAAAAATATCCGCTTTCGGTATATCTGAGTAAGATTAACAGCGGGGAAGTAAGTCTTGCATTTGCGGTTGCGACAATTTACATGATACCGACACTGCTTGTGTTTTTGTATGGTGAAGAGTATTTGGTTGAAGGTATTACATATCAGGGTGGAGTTAAGGCTTAATCGTAAGCTTTTTGGAGGATTATATGAGTATTAATTTGGAAGATACCAAGAAGAAAAATAAAGAGATAGATCCGCAGGAGGTTCGTTACAGACGTCGTAAAGATGCTATAAAGAACTTTGCGATAGTATTCCTTGTAATAATGCTTGTTCTGACATTTTTCTCTAATACTATTATGAACTATTCGCTTCCACAGGTAGCGGTTCAGTATATGGAACAGGGATCAATCACTACGACCATCCGTGGTACCGGTACAGTTGAGAGTGGAGATCCTTACAATGTAATGGTTAGTGAGACCAGAACTGTCAGCAGCATTACCTGCAGAGTGGGACAGGATGTAAGACAGGGAGATATATTGTTCTCTTTGAATGGCGAGGATAGCGCCGAGCTTGAGGAAGCTAAGGCGGCTTTGGAGGCTGCACAGAAGGCATATGATGACAGCCTTCTTTCAGATTCTGTAACTGCGGCTATTATTGATTCTTCCAAGAATAATACAAGTGTAGAACAGTATCGTAATCAGATTACCGCTGCACAGAATGAACAGACACAGGCACAGGCTGATGTAGATGAGCAGAAAAAGAAGTTGGAAGATCTCCAGGCACAGCTTGCAGTTCTTCAGAATGCTTATACTCCCAGCACTGAGTACAATAAGGCGAAGGATGATTATGATAAGGCTTTAGCTGCATGCGATGCTGCACTTACAGCATATACAAATGCTTCGTCAGATAAAGCTAAAATAGATGAAATAGATAGTGCATATTCCGAGTGGGATTTGGCAAGACAAGAATATAATAGTAAAACTTCTGAAGTTGCAGAGGCTGGTGAAGAATTAACAAAAGCTTCAGCAGTTTATGAAAGTTTAGCAGAAGATCATCCTCAAAAAGATTATGCATATGGACAGGTTTATTCTGCAAGTGTGAATTATAACGAACTTACTAAGCAACAGTATCAAGCAGAAGTGAAGATGAATGAAGCTGAGGAATATTACTATCTGGTTGCGTCGAATAATGCTTCATATTTGGATAGAAAATCTGCAATATTAGATACTTACAACTCAGCACAAACAGCATATGAACAGGCTAAATTAGCGTGCGAACAGGCTGAGAATGCATATAATCAGGCTCAGGCCAATCTTGATGCCGGTGGTGTAAGCAATACAGATAGTATAAATAGTATTAATTCACAGATTGCTGCAGCACAAAACGAATTGAACAGATTGAATGGAATTCTTGAGGAGAAGACTAAGGCAGTTAATGAACTTGTTTCTGATATTGATTTAATAAGAAGTCTTAATGAACTCTATTCAGCTATAGATGATGCACAGAAGAAGGTTGATAAAATCACCGCAGAGACTGCTGCAAAGGATATTACAGCTCCGATCAGCGGAACTATTCTTTCTGTATACGTTGTATCGGGAAGAAAGACTGACCCTTCGACAGCTGCTGTTGTGATTCAGCCTGAAGGACAAAGCTATACAATGAGTTTTTCGGTTACAAATGATGAAGCTAAGACAATATCTGTTGGAGCAGCAGCTTCAGTAGCAAATTCTTGGTGGTATAGCGATGTAACCGGTTATGTCGAGTCAATTCGTCCTGACACTTCATCACCTAACACCAACAAGCTTGTTACTCTTAATCTCAGCGGAAGTCTTACTTCAGGACAGAGCCTTACAATGTCTATTGATTCAAGAACAAGCAATTATGACTGCATTGTTCCTAACAGCGCTATTCACGAGGATAATAACGGTAAATTCATTCTTATCGTTGAGTCTAAATCAAGTCCTCTTGGAAATAGATATTTTGCAGTAAGATATGATATTCAGGTACTTGCCAGTGATGATACCAAGTCAGCTATCAGGGCAGGACTTGAGGGTTATGAGTATGTTATTACCACTTCAAGTAAACCGATTTCGGCAGGTGATCAGGTAAGACTGACAGAGAACTAAAGGGAGAATCCGTGGTTAAAGGACTTAGTATTAAAAAGTTCATATTGTTGATTACGGCTATAGTGACCTTTATACTGTTTTGGGTTGTTTTTGGTATAACCAATGCAAGAATTAACGGTCTTAGAGACCAGCAAATGTATGAAAGATGGGCACCGGAGGGTGGGTATGCGCAGATATCTGTTTTCATGCCTGAAAGCGCTTCGGTAACACCTGAATCATTGGAGTATTTTCAGTATTCATTATTGGATGCGCTCAAAAAGGAATCCATAGAGAGCTCATCAGAAAATGAAGGCGCCAGACTCATCGCCAGCTGCTATACTGCAAATGGTTCAATAAGCGTCAGAAGTGCATATGCGAATGTTAATTTGAATGCTGTGGGTGTCGGTGGAGATTTCTTCCAGTTTCATCAGCTTGAGCTACTTGGTGGAGGATACTTTACTGAAAATGACTTAAATGATGACTATTGTGTCCTTGATGAAGTTGCAGCTTGGAAGCTATTCGGCTCGAATGATATTTGTGGCCAGGTAATTTATGTCGGTGATGTCCCTTTGATTGTAAGGGGGGTGGTTGCTCAGCCTGAGGATAAGATATCCAAGACAGCAGGTGCAGGCAACGAGATGTGCTATGTTTCATACCATTTTTTATCGACATACGGTTCGATTGACTGTGTGACAGATTATGAAATAGTGATGCCGAATCCTGTGTCGGGTTATGCGCTGAATAAGGTTAAGACACTTATAGGCATCAGCGAAAATAATATGGTCATCGTTGAAAACAGTGATCGATTTTCGCTTGAAAACAGATGGTATTTGCTTAAAAATATCAGATACAGATCTATGGTTACCCAGGATATATCGTATCCATGGTGGGAAAATGTTGCCCGCAGTACCGAAGATTTGGTTGTGATGTTAACATTACTGTACTTGGCTTTGATAACCTATACAGTTGTTGTTATATTAGTTCTTTTGATTGTACTCATTGTTCAGAATAAGGATTTAATCAGAGCAGTATTCATGGAGTATGTTGTCAGGAGAATAGGTTTGCTTTTCACCAAAAAGAGGGGTGAGAGAGAGGAGAAATATGAGGAATAAAATGATTAAAGGAGCAGTAAGTGTGGCATTGGTTTTGGCTATGGCTGCAACTACTGTTGGCTGCGGTAACAAAGATGGCAGCAAGTCGAAGGCGGATCCTGCATTGGCTAAAATCGGAGTTTATGATTACAAAAATCTGGATTTTGGATTTGGCGATGAGGATTATTACAATGTAATCGGACTCGGAAAGTATGGTGATGGTGCCAAGGTCGTGACTTCATCATATTCATACAATGAATCGACCGGCGAGGGTAAAGATGCATACACGGTATACAGTATTGACAATAAAGGAAATATTTTAGATTCGTCTGCTCTTGAAATGCCGGATACATCTGAATATAAGGATGGTTTGCAGTCTTATGATGACGGCGGTTTTAATTATAGTTTTGAAGATGCAGTAGGCGATGCCGGAATTCCCGGTGCCAACGATGTAGCAGTACTTACCGTTGGAACAACAATTGTAACTGAATATGAAGGTGAGACTTATGATGATGTAAATCAGCCTATAGATGGTGATGTCGATTTTTATGATGACGATGATTATTATTATGATGACGATTACTATTATGGCGATGACTATTATGAAAATAGCCTGTATGAGAGCTTTAATTTCAATGATGTCTGTGTAGCTGAAGATGGCAGCATAGTAGCTATGGCGGAGTATTATTGTTCAGGATATCAGGATGGAAGCTACGTATACTGTGATAAGTATATTGTTATCGGATGGGATGCGGACGGAAATGTAAAGTATTCAACCGATCTTAGCACTGTTGTTGAATCCGATTGGATGTATATTACTGATTCTGCGTTCTTGAGCAATGGCAAGTATTTCGCGTTGGTTTCAGGCGATAAGACTTATGGAATAACAATTGACGAAAATGGTGATATTATCGGTAAGAAGGATGCTTCTGATGTAAAGGAATTTGAGAGTGTCAGCTCGCTTACCGGCCTAAAGGATGGAAGACTTTTACTTGTTTATTATGATGTTGACGATGAGTATTCGACCAAATGTGCATTACTTGACCCTGAGACAATAACTGTTAAGGAAAAAGTAAGTGTTCCTGAAAGCTTGCTCTCATATGGTCTTTACAGCACCTATGTAGGTTATGATACCGATCTGGTAACATGCACTAATACCGGTCTTTCAAAGTTTAATCTTGGTGATTCTACTGCTACTGAGTTTATGAATTTCATTAACTCAGATATTGATACATCGAATATCAGAAATGTTGTGATGATTGACTCTGAACACTTTATCGGTTCATATTCAACTTCATCTTGGGATTACTATGGTGGTGATTCTGTTGCGATATTTACTTATGTGGATCCTGAAGATATCCCCGATAAAGAGATTATCAACATTGCAGTTTATTATGTAGGTTATGATATGAGATCTAAGATTATTGAATTTAATAAAGAGAGTGATAAGTACAGAGTAATCGTAACCAATTATTCTCAGTATGCTACCGAGGATGATTATACAGCCGGTTACACACAGATGAACAATGATATTATTTCCGGCAATTGTCCTGATATCGTAATTGCAGATGAATATTATCTTGATTTCTCATCATATGCAAATAAGGGACTTCTTAAAGATTTTGATGAGCTTTTTGAGAATGATGAAGAGCTGAAGGATAACGAGTATCTTACCAATGTATTTGATGCATATAGTATCGGTGGTAAGCACTACATAGCAGTTTATTCATTTGAGTATTTAAGCTTAACCGGTTCATCTAAGATTTTTGGAGATGCAACTTCATGGACAATCAGTGACTTTAAGAATATGCAGAGCAGTTTCCCTGCCGGTTCTAAGCTGATGCCTTACTTATCTCAGAGTTCTTTCCTTAACTATGTTATGAATTATGATGGCTATGAGTTCGTTGATGTTGAGAATGGTAAGTGTGAATTTGACAGTGAAGACTTCATCACATTACTTGAGTATGCAGCTACTCTTCCTGAGGAATATGAGTATGGTGAAGATGATTGGATGTCATACGAGAATCAGTTCCGCAGTGGACAGACTATACTCAACACTGAATATTTGTATGACCTTACCTGGTATCAGCAGAGCCGTTACGAATATTTTGATGGTGAGACAGCAATGGTAGGATTCCCCAGCAGAACCGGTGATTCAGCTATCATTAGTGCAGATGGAACACCTATGGCAATCTTTAAGCAGGGTAACGTTGCAGGTGCATGGGAATTTGTAAGACAGTTCTTCACTGAGGAATTCCAGGACAGCATCGAGTATTCTATTCCTGTTCTTAAGTCTTCATTTGATGATTGGGCCGCTAAAGGAATGGAGCGTCCTTCATGGACTAATGAGGATGGAACTGTAGAGTATTATGATCAGTACTATTATGTTGACGATGTTCAGTATGTTGTTCCTACTATGACTCAGGATGAACTGGACAAGCTTAAGGATGCTATTACCAGCTGTAAGAAGCGTGGCTATAATAATCAGGAAATCTATAAGATTATTGAGAACGAAGCATCTGCTTGCTTCTCAGGTCAGAAGAGTGCCGCTGATGTTGCTACAGTTATTCAGAGTAGAGTTCAGCTGTACATTAATGAAAATTATTAATCACTAAACGAATATATGTGATAGAATAGGGAGCAGTGATGCTCCCTATTTTATACGTTTACAGAAAATCATCCAATAATGTATAAAATACTTAATGGTGACAATTATGGCTGAAAATATATTGAATAGTGACAGGAAAAAATGCATATTATTCTGTGCGGGTGAGTTTAAGCCCGAATGCTACAGAGTGGAAGATATCAAGAATCAGATTGATGAAGAAACTTTGGTAGTAGCTGTTGACGGTGGACTTACCATATGCAGATTGCTTAATATTTGTCCCGATATGATAATCGGTGACTTTGATTCGGCTTCAGATGATGATAAGTTGTTTATTGAGAAGAGCACCGATATACAGATAGTTAAGCTCCCTAAAGAAAAGGATGATACTGATACGATTGCAGCGGTAAGGAGAGCTCTTGAATATGGTTG
>DCIR01000060.1:371-48644 GCA_002317155.1 Lachnospiraceae bacterium UBA1721 | reverse complement strand
TATTCTCTTATGGTCAGATCACCTTCAAAATCGTCATAATCCGCACGTCCGCACCAAGGCTCGATGCAGAGGAACGGTGCGTTCTTTTTCTCAGGTGACCATATTCCGAATAGAGGTGTGTTGAATCTGACAGTTACATATCTGTTACCTTCAGGATCTTCGATGCCCACACATCCGGTCTGATTGTTTTCAATTATATAAGTGGTCCTGTCGAAAAATTCAGGAGTAATAGTTACGCGATTATTCTCAAGGGGAAGAACGAGATCCTCATGAGTGCAGGTGCCGGTGAGATTGCCGTGATGACGTATTTCATTTACGCCTTCGAAGTAAAGCTTGTAGCCGGCTTTATTTTCTTCATCATTGAGAGGACATACAAAGGCAGGATGTGCTCCTACAGAAAAATAAAGATTATTATCGGCCCTGTCCTGACCGGGATTGGTCACCTTCCACATTACAGATACGGTATTGCTTTCAAGCTTATAACCATTCATGAAGTCAAAATGGAAGGGATATTTTGCGTAGGTATCATCCGAATCTTTTAATGAAAACCATATCTCTGTTTCACTGCTGCTTACGACAGTGTGCTCCATATCGCGAGCAAAGCCGTGAGATTTGATTTCATAATCCTTGCCTTCAAAACTGTATTTATTGTCGCGGCAAGAACCTACGAAGGGAAAAAGAACGGGAGCGGTACGGCCCCAGTATTTTGAATCTCCGCACCAGATATAGTCGCGGCCGGTGGCCTTATCCTTAACAGATTTAATCTCGGCGCCAAAGGTATCAACAGTTACGATTAATTTTTCATTTTCAAGTGTATATAACATAGGAATCTCCTTTATTGGTAGTTCTTAATGAATTATATCAATCATTGTGTAGGCAACGCCAGTAAAATATGATATTGTTTTCTCGCATGTATATGCACAGGAGGAAATAAAATGTTTTTGAGCCTTTCACTTATTCTGCTTGTCGGAATGAGTATGAGCTGGATATGTAAAAAAATAAAGCTGCCCGGACTGATCGGAATGCTTGCTACCGGAGTGGTATTGGGACCGTATGTGCTTAATCTATTGGATCCGTCGATTCTGAATATTTCGGCAGAATTAAGGAAGATTGCGCTGGTTATAATACTGACAAGAGCCGGATTGGGACTTGATGTTGCCGGGCTTAAAAAAATCGGAAGGCCGGCGATTCTTATGTGTTTTGTCCCTGCAAGCTTTGAACTCGCAGGTATTCTTTTACTGGCACCGAGACTGTTGGGCGTAAGCTATTTGGAGGCAGCTATAATGGGAGCTGTGCTGGCAGCAGTCTCTCCGGCGGTAGTAGTTCCCAGAATGGTAAAACTGACAGAAGAAGGCTATGGAATGGATAAGGCCATACCGCAGCTTATTCTCGCAGGGGCATCCGTAGATGATGTATATGTAATAGTTCTGTTCACGACGTTCACGGGATTAGCAACTGGAGATAAGGTGTCAGCTCTTAAGTTTATCAATATTCCTGTATCAATAGCGCTCGGAATTGCTATAGGTGTTGGCGCCGGTCTGTTGCTCAATTTATTCTTTATCAAGTGTCACATGCGAGACACAGTTAAGGTAATAGTATTTTTATGCATTTCCTTGTTGCTTGTTGTAGCTGAGGATGCCATCCCTATACAGATTACATTTGCATCTCTTATCTCGATAATGTGTATGGGAATCGGTATTAAGCAAAAAAATGAGCCCTTGGCGAAAAGACTATCCGCTAAGTACAATAAGCTGTGGGTCGGTGCGGAGGTATTACTTTTTGTACTCGTTGGAGCCACAGTAGATATTACATATGTAAAGCAGGCAGGTTTGGGGGCAGTGATACTTATTTTTGTTGCGATGGCGATTAGAATGCTCGGAGTATTTGTGTCGCTTATAGGAACCAAGCTGAATATGAAAGAGAAATTCTTTACAATGATGGCCTACACACCAAAGGCAACTGTTCAGGCGGCAATCGGTGGCGTCCCGCTTGCGTTAGGTCTTGGCTGCGGTAATATAGTGCTCACAGTTGCCGTGCTTGCTATCATAATTACGGCACCGCTTGGGGCATTTGCGATTGATATTTCTTATAAGAGACTCTTGAATAGGCAGTGATATGAGTATTTAAGTCATCTGATGTTGAGATTTTGATGGTTAATTTTGATGTAGGAGAGATTAATAGATGAGGATATATAAGATTTCCGGGAAAATATGTGTCGTGTTGGCTATGGTAATTGCCTGCGCGTTTATTACAGCCTGTGGAGTTCCGGAGAATTTGGATGCTGATTATGCTGTGGGAATCTGGAAAGCAGAGTACAATGAAAACGGAAAATCCATTGTTGGGTCAGTCGCATTAAATGCTACAGCTGAGTATGGAATGGTAGTGTATATAGATGGAGAATTTACCTCAGCAGAGATAGGAACCTACAGGCTCGATGGTAATACCGTTACCTTGTACAAGAGTGATGACGATGAGATGTTAAAGGTATTTGAGTATTCCGAAGGAGCGCTGCTTAACGGCGGACATAAATATATAAAACAAAAAGAAGAATAAAGAAGAGTACGGAATAAATAAGAATACAGAAGAAAAGATTAACCGGCGCAATCCCTTGAAAATATTGGGGTTGCGCCGGTTTTTATCAACACATTTTGTCCTATAAGTCTATTTAGATTCCGAAAAATTCAAGCAGGTCTGCTTTTGACTTAAAACCTACAGAGGTTTTGTCTACCATACCGTTTTTGAAAAGGATAACGGTGGGAATGCTCATAATATTGTACTTGGAAGCGAGAAGCATCTGTTCGTCTACATTTACCTTGCCGACCTTAACCTTTCCTTCATTTTCTTCTGCAATCTGAGCAATGATGGGTCCAAGCTTTTTACAGGGGCCGCACCAATCTGCCCAGAAATCTACAATTACAGGAAGCTCGGAATTGAGTACTTCCGCGTCAAAATTATCTTTTGTTATTACTAATTCTGCCATAATATTTACCTCATTTGTTATTGAACTGCAGTTGTATTGCGGATTCCGCATAGTCTGATGAACTGTAGTCGTATTGCGAATTCCGCATAGTTTGATGAAATGTAGTTGTATTGCGAATTCCGCAAGGACTGATGAACTGTAGTTTATATGGAGCTGACACAGTTTGTTACTTGTTGTAAGTATATCATTTTTATGCGTAAACGCAGAGAAATATATTAATCATTTTTTGCAATCTTAAGGATTCTTAATAAAAAAACTTAAGATTATTTGTTGACATTAAAAGTGGTGAGTGATAATTTATGTATCAACAAGTGTATTAAATGTCTTAATACACTCATACACAGTATAGAGGTAGGCATATGATTGTATTGGATTTGAGAGACAAGCGGCCAATATATGAGCAGGTGGTTGAAAAACTATCACAGCTTATTGTATGCGGTGTGCTTGAACCGGACAGCAAACTGCCGTCCGTAAGAAGCCTGGCAATCGACCTGTCGGTCAATCCCAACACCATACAGCGTGCATATGCGCAGCTGGAGCAGGATGGATATCTGTACACGATAACCGGACGCGGTAATTTTGTAGCAGACAGTTCTTCCTGGAAAAAGGGTCGTATGACCGTAGTTGAGAATGATTTGCGGCAGGCACTTAAGGAAGCTAGGCAGACCGGCATGAGTCGGGAAAGTGTGGATCGCATTGTTACAGAAATCTGGAGCGGAGCATCGGATGTTACAGCGAATAGTGCTTCGAATGCAGAAACTGCATCACAGATTGATAGCAATGGGGGAGAGGAGTAACTGATGATAGAGATAAAAAATGTATCCAAGAGGTTTGATACAGTTCAAGCACTCTCGGGTGTAAGCGCGAAGATGGAGGAGGGGCATGTATTCGGTCTGATCGGAACCAATGGTGCCGGAAAAAGTACTCTGATGCGCGCGATTTGTGGAGTATATCAGCTTGATGAGGGAGAGATACTGATTGACGGAGAACCGGTATACAACAATCCTGCAGTTAAAGCCAAGGTTATGTATATTTCTGATGACCAGTATTATGTAGGATCAACTCCGATGGATATGGCTAATTTTTATAAAGCTCTGTATCCGAATTTTAATATGGAGAGATTCCTTTCAATGATGGAAATTCTCCAGCTTGATCCTAAGAGAAACGTTAATACTTTTTCAAAGGGTATGAAAAAGCAGATGTCAGTACTTTTGGGTGTATCTGCCGGAACTAAGTATCTGCTTTGCGATGAGACCTTTGACGGTCTTGATCCTGTAATCAGACAGGCTATTAAGAGATTACTTGCCAGCGAGATGGAAGCAGGAAAAGTAACTCCGATTATTACCTCACATAACTTAAGGGAGCTTGAAGATATCTGTGAATCTGTAGGACTTCTTCACAAGGGTGGAATTCTTTTCACCAAGGATATCGAAGAGATGAAGCTTGGTATGTTTAAGGTTCAGGTAGCTTATGACAGCAATGAGCCTATTGAAAAGCTTAAAGCAAGCTTCCCTGTTATGAACGAGAGCCATACCGGAACCCTCTATACACTTACTCTTAGAGGACATGCGGATGAGATTGAAAAAATGGTTCTTGATTTGAAGCCTCGATTCTGTGAGGTTCTTCCTCTTTCTCTTGAGGAAATATTTATTGGTGAAACGGAGGTGCTCGGATATGACTTCACAAATCTCACTGAGTAAGCTCATGAAAATTGATATAAAAAGTCGCACCTGGCTGATTGTTTTGTCGACAGCAGTGCAGCTGATACTTGGCCCTGTAGTAGGTCTGTTCTCACTTACTACAAGTGTGGGGCAAAAGGCAGAGGTTTTAATCAATCAAACATTTCAGGTTGAGTACGCGGTTGTTGGGCCATTGATTGCAATAGTCGGCGCGATTTTGGTGGCACTGGTTGGATTCAGATTCCTGTTCTCAAAGAGGATGATGGATCTCTATGGAAGTATACCGGTCAGCAGAAACAGAATGTTTCTTGCAGTATACATAGACAGTGTTCTTATTTATGTAATTCCGTTTGTATGCAGTATTGTGCTTACATCGTTGGCATGTATTGCAAAAGACAGTTCACTGACAACACTGATTTTGACCAAGGCTGTGAAGACATTGATTGCAGGTATTATTTCATTCCTGATTGTGTATCATATGTGCCTGGTTGCGGTAATGCTCTCAGGACATCCGTTTGTAGCCATTACTAATATCGTTCTTATGGGATTGGCAATAATAGCGGGTTACGCAATGATTTATGCAATGGCATCTGTCTATTTTGATACATTTATGCATTGGGATTTCTCTCTTTACCGCGTAGCATGGATGTCGCCAATTGCAGTTCCATTCATTATGAACAGTGTGTTCAATGCAGATATTGTGAATGTCAGCAGAACGGATTTAGTTGTATTTATGGTGGGAAGTGTTGTCACTTGCATTGCCAACCTCGTTCTTGCAGTCTGCCTTTACAATAAGAGAAAAAGTGAGCTTGCAGAGGGTGGAGTGACCAACAGATTATATGTAATTATAATCAGATCCGTTTCCGCAACTGTAATCGGATTATACGGAGCAATGATGCTTACCATTATTGACTCAGGTGTTGGTATAGTATGGAGTATTATCGGTGTGATTATCGGAGTAGTAGCATCTTTCGGTATCATCAATATGATTCTTCATCGTACCGGCAGAGCATTTTTTAAGGATAAGTTTGTGATGATCGGAACACTGGTACTCACGATTATTCTTACACTTACTTTTTCGACAGATCTGTTCCATTACGATACATATCTTCCTTCTAAGGAAAGCATTGAATCGGCAAATATTACTTTCCCGGGTTATTGTGATGATGGAGTCCGTTTTGATATAGTGGATGGAAAAATTATTGACGAATACGATAATATAAAAACTCTTTCAAAATATACATTAACTAATCCGGATAGAATATACGAGATTCTGGAAAATGGAACAAAGACGGCAGCTGAAGAAATAAAGATGCCGGTTGGATTATTTGATGCTGTTTCATATGATGATTACTACACAAAATATGAAGAGGTTCTGATTAAAGTAAATCTGACTAATGGAACTTATTATTACAGAAGATATAGGGTTGAGCCTGAGTTTATAGCTGGGTTGGATGACGTTATAAACTCGAAGGAATACAGAGAAGCTGATTATCCTGTATCAAGCGGAAAGATACGCATGCCTGATGCTATAAGAATAGAGAGGCCGATTAGTGAAAATTATGATTCGTGGCGCTTTGATGATTCTGAGCTTATCGAGATGATTATGGAGTGCTACAGAAGAGATTTTAATGAAAATCCGGTTCTTATGGCGTGGGGGTATGAAAACTGCATAGAATGTGAATATGTTATCTATGAGGATGATATGGTGTACTATTATGATGTGGATCAGGATGGACGCTTCTATCATACGAGCTACGTATATCTGAATATTGATGAAGAATATGTAAGAATGAATGCAATTCAGCAGCTCATCAATGAAACAGATTATCAGCGCTTACAGTATGACAACAAGGGTGTTGTAGAGTATCTCAAGGAGGAGATACAGGCGATTCTTGATGCTAACTAGGTATAGATATTTTGTGATCTTTCAGCAAATATTTAACGCGGATGAATCGGCTTGCTGTAACTGCTCGCTTTACGGGCATGCAAGCTGATAACATCCGCTGTTATATAGCTTTGCGCGAAATTGCCAAAACTGTAATTTTATTAGTATACGTGAGCTATGTCAGGTAATTAAGTGGGCGAAGCGCTAGCATATCTCTGCAAGCGACATTAAAGCGAGCAGTTGCAGATGACGAGTTATGCCTCGAGTGGAGCGGAATTTCACCATGTATTCCAAACATGGTGAAATAGAAAGCAAACTGTTTGAAGAAGCTCGCATCGGCGAGCGACTGAGTTTTGCTTTCGGTCTGCGGACCGAAAAGGCAGAACCGTTCCATCTGCCTGCGTAGCGACCATGAGCGGCAGAGAATGCTGGCGACTTGCCCACGCAAGAATAACATACTCTGCGTACAATATTTATCGTTTGTAGATATGCTCGCAAAACAGCAATTTAGCATATAGACATACTTTTGTAAAAGGGAGATCTGTATTATTTGAAGTCTACTTAACTGTAAACTCCTTAATCTCTTCAAAAAGTCTGGAACTGCATTCACCGCTTATAAGTATACCGTCGCCGGTGTATTCCTCTGAGTCGGTGCGGCCGAGGCGATGAAGCTTGTCGGTCAGGTCTCCGCGAGAGTATGGGAGTAATACCTTGAACTCACATCTGTTGCTATACACCGTACGCTTGATGGCTGCGAGAAGTTCATCAATTCCGGAGCCGGTTTTGGTAGAGATGTAAATGGTATTGTCATTAGCTATTACAGGTCTGAGTTCATCTTCATCAAGAAGATCTGATTTATTCATGACATATATTCTGGGAATGTCACCTGCTTCGAGATCCTTTAAGGTGTTCTCAGTGACCTTCTTATGCTGCTTGTGGTATGGATCTGATGAATCCAGTACGATGAGCAGTAAATTGGCGTATTTTACCTCATCGAGGGTAGATCTGAAAGCCTTAACGAGTCCGTGTGGCAGATTCTCGATAAATCCTACAGTATCAGAAAGAAGGAAATCCTGGTGATCGTCGGTATATATTCTTCTGATGGAAGTATCGAGTGTAGCGAAGAGCATATTTTTTTCAAATACTTTCTTCTGCTCAAGCTTTTCCTTCTCGGGACTGTCACCAAGGATGTATTCTTTAATGGGTGCTCCGTTGTCTGATGGTGCGTCGAGTTCCGCAGAAATGGTCAGTAGCTTGTTCATCAATGAAGATTTACCCGCGTTGGTATAGCCGACCAGGGCTACCGAAGGAATATCACCGCGATTTCTGCCTGCACGCTGCACATCACGTGTACGGCTGATTACATCGAGTTCTTTTGAGAGCTCTGCTATGCGGTGATTGATATGTCTGCGGTCGAGCTCAATCTGAGTCTCACCGATACCTTTGTTGGAGCGGCTTCCGCTGCCGCCTCCCTGACGACCAAGATGCTGCCACATACCGGTCAGTCTCGGAAGCATGTACTGAAGGTAAGCGGATTCAACCTGCAGTCTGGATTCTCTTGTCTTGGCTCTTCTCGAGAAAATCTCAAGAATCAAATTGGTTCTGTCCCATACGGGAACACCCACTATCTCCTGGAGATTTTTCATCTGCGAGGGAGATAGATTGCTTTCAAAAATGCAGTACTCTGCCTTGTATTCTTCCACAAGAGCAGCAATCTCGTGGGCTTTACCTTTACCAATGTAGGTCGCATTGTCGGGATGATCGAGGGTCTGACTGACAGATGCTGACACTTCCATATCGCAGGCCTCGACGAGTGCCTTCATTTCATTCATTGAGTGATCAAAATCTGCTGCAAATTCATCTTCCGAATTGCGCTTAAAGTCGGTTCTGAGCCCGGCAATTATTGCTCTTGGGAGCTGTTCGTTTTTTTCTTCAATTTCGTATAAATTCATATAGTTCTAAAATGTCTTTCATAAAAAATAATGCGTGGGATATTTCTTTGTAACAATGATATTTTAGCATACAACCCAGACCCCGCAAAAGGTCGAAATCGTTGAATAATATATACTTATAGTGTAATATTAGTAATGGTTTATTACTATTTGAGAAGCTTGTGTTTGGGATAAAATAATGTTTTTTAACTCTTTATCTTTCTTAATATTTTTCCCGCTGGTTGTGCTGATATATTTTATTATTCCGCGCAAGGTGAGATACATATGGTTGCTGATAGCCAGCTACTATTTTTATATGAGCTGGAATGCAAAATATGCTGTCCTGCTTTTAGGGTCGACAGTTGTTACATATCTGTGCGGCATTATGCTGTCACGGTGTAAAAAGGATGACCCGAAGAGTGGTAAAAATAAGAAGCTGATAGTTGCACTCAGTCTTGTTATTAATTTTGCAATTCTGTTTGTTTTTAAGTATTTTGGCTTTGGTTGGTCAGTATTGGCATCTGTGTTGGGCAAAGCGGGGATTTCCATCGGCGAGAGTCCGCTGTCACTGTTATTACCGGTAGGTATATCTTTTTATATTTTCCAGGCTGTAGGTTATACAATTGATGTGTACAGAGGTGAGATTGAGGCGGAGAAGAATTTCTTCAGGTACGCACTTTTTGTATCATTTTTCCCTCAGCTTGTTGCAGGTCCTATCGAGCGAAGCAAAAATCTGCTCGGACGTCTCAGAGATATCGATAAAATAGATCTTTGGAATATCAACCGTATCCGAGAGGGTATTGTGGTTATGGTGTATGGATATTTCCTCAAGATGATTATCGCGGACAGAGCAGGTATATATGTTGATCATATATATGCGGTTGACAGTTATTCGCTTAATAAAGGATTTACCGTAATACTCGGAATTTTACTGTTCTCGCTTCAGATTTATTGTGATTTTGCAGGATATACATTTATAGCAATCGGCGCAGGTAAGGTGATGGGAATCGACTTGATGACCAATTTCAAAATGCCTTATTTTGCGGTGTCTGTAAAAGACTTTTGGAACAGATGGCATATATCACTGTCAAGCTGGTTCAAGGATTATCTGTATATTCCGCTGGGTGGAAGCCGTAAGGGTAAGGTGCGCAAATATCTTAATCTGATGATTGTGTTTTTGGTATCAGGTCTGTGGCATGGTGCAGGATGGCATTTCATTGTTTGGGGTGGAATGCATGGAGTGTTACGTGTTCTTGAAGAAATGACACAGGGCATCAGAGACAAGGCTTGTAAGATACTCAGAATTGATAGAAAAAAATCATCAAATGCTTTCTGGTGTATGCTTATTACATTTATCCTGGTAAGCATTGCATGGGTATTTTTCAGAGCGGAGTCGCTTAGACAGGCGCTGGATATCCTTAAGCAGTCTGTTGCATGGAATCCATGGGTGTTGACTGACGGTTCGCTTTTTGAATTTGGATTGACTCAGTGGGATTTCAACGTACTTATAGCGGCATTAGTAGTTCTGGTTACTGTCGATATTTTAAGATACAGAGGTCATTCATTGGCTGGCTGGTATTCGAAGCAGGGATTAGTGTTCCGTTGGCTGTTTTTAGGCATAGCCATAATGGCAATTATTCTTGCCGGCGTATACGGAGCCGGTTACAATGCGGCACAGTTCATTTATTTCCAGTTCTAAGTGTGAGCTGAGAAAATTAGCGCGTTAGGATACGTGTGAGTGTGGAGACAGCAGTGGAAAATCAATCTCGGAGCATTGAACAGTTGGATGATAACAATCAGTTGGATAACAATAAACAACTGGTCAACGACAAACAATTGGATAATGGTAAACAATTGAATAAGAAAAATGCTGCGTTAAATGTACTTCGTATTGTTGCGTCAGTTGTGGTGTTTGTTGCGCTGTTTATGTTTGTTTTATCTAAAGTCAGCTATGTTCTGCGTGACAAGCCCAATGCATCGGTGCAGGACAATTTTGCTTTGCTTGAGCGTGATAGTGTGGATGTCATTTTTATAGGTCAGAGCCATCAGTTCTGCAGTATCAATCCTGATATGCTTGCCGGCGAATACGGAATCAACTGTTTTATGCTTGCGACATCCGGACAGACTGTTGCAATGAGTTATTATGCAGCGATGGAAGCTATAGAACTTCAGCATCCTAAAACAATATACATGGAGACCGGTTATGTTATCCATGAGTGGCAGGTAATCAATGATGGAATGTCACATATGTTTTTTGACGGAATGCCTAAATGTAAGGCACGGAAAGAAGCCATTGATGATTTGATCGAGCCTGAAAACAGGATTTACTATTATCTGAATCTGGGACAGTATCATACCAGATGGAGTAGTCTGACAGAAATCGATTATCAGAATTATAAGAACAGTCCCAGAGGACGTTTTTATTCGGAGGTGACTGTCAATAATTGGCCTATACCTGTTGTCGACCGCAATGAAACAGCACCGATGACAGACAGTGCATTGGAATATATGGATAAGCTGGTGGCATTGTGCAAGGAAAACAATGTTGAGCTTATACTGTACACCATGCCTTATAATACGCTTTATTTTGATTATGGTGTGGAAGAGTTCCTGGATGATCAGCGCATATATAATGGTTTGTATGAATATGCGCAGCAGAATGGTTTGGAGTATCATAATCTGTTTTACGAGATCGATGAGATAGCATTTGATTACAGTCATGACTTCATGGACAGCCAGCATACCAATTGCTACGGACAGGATAAAATCACCAGATATATGGTGGAAAAAGGGTATATCAGATAGTTGATTTGTGATGTGAAATATTCTTTTGAAAAACGATTTCCAAAACAGTTGAAACGACAAATTAATTGGTTTATAATACGTGCTTGATAAAAAACAAACGAAAATTATATACGTTGAAATGTAATAATTATAGATTATGGTTATAGTGGTTTTTTATCGCTGAAAAACGGTAATTAATAAAGTAAATTATTTATAAAAACGGAGGTTTTTGAGATGGTTGCATGGAATAATCTTGATACTTTGAAGAGCTATAAGGCATTATCTGAGCTTAAGGCAGTTAAGCTTCAGGATGTAATGGCAGGAGAGGCAGGCGCTGAGCGTGTAAAGAACTATAAGGTTCCCATGGCAGCCGATTTAGTATACAGCTACGCTGCAAAATCAGTAGATGATGATACTCTCAAGGCTCTTGCAGCACTTGCAGAGGAAGCACAGCTTGCTGATAAGTTTAAGGCTCTCTATAACGGAGAAGTAATCAATACCGGTGAGAAGAGAATGGTTCTTCACCACATGACTCGTGGCCAGCTTGGTGACAGTGTTGTTGCAGATGGTGGCGATAAGAGAGAGTTCTATATGAACGAGCAGAAGAGAATCGCTGAGTTTGCCAATAAGGTACACAATGGTGAGATTACCAATGCTGCAGGCGAGAAGTTCACAACTGTAGTACAGATTGGTATCGGCGGAAGTGACCTTGGTCCCCGCGCTATGTATCTTGCTCTTGAGAATTGGGCTAAGAAGGAAGGTCTCTTCAAGATGGACGCTAAGTTCATCAGTAACGTAGATCCCGATGATGCTGCAGCAGTTCTTAACTCTGTAGATGTAGCTCATGCTATTTTCATTCTTGTATCTAAGTCAGGTACTACTCTTGAGACTCTTACCAACGAGTCATTTGTAAAGGATGCCCTCAAGAATGCAGGACTTGATGCTTCTAAGCATATGATCGCAGTTACCAGCGAGACTTCACCTCTTGCAAAGAGCAGTGATTACCTTGCAGCATTCTTTATGGATGATTATATCGGCGGAAGATTTTCTTCAACCTCAGGTGTAGGCGGAGCAATCTTAAGCCTTGCTTTCGGACCTGAAGTATTTGCCAGATTCCTTGATGGCGCTGCTGCAGAAGATAAGCTTTCTGCAAATGCGGATATGATGAAGAACCCTGCTATGCTCGATGCTATGATTGGTGTTTACGAGCGTAATGTACTCGGATATCCTTCAACTGCAGTTCTTCCTTATTCACAGGCTCTTTCAAGATTCCCTGCACATCTTCAGCAGCTTGATATGGAGTCAAACGGTAAGTCAGTTAACCGTTTCGGTGAGCCTGTAAGCTATGTTACCGGTCCTGTAATCTTCGGTGAGCCCGGAACCAACGGACAGCATTCATTCTATCAGCTCCTTCACCAGGGAACCGATATCACTCCTCTTCAGTTCATCGGCTTCAAGAACAGCCAGATTGGTACTGATGTAGATATTCAGGGAAGCACCAGCCAGCAGAAGCTTTGTGCTAACGTTGCAGCTCAGATCGTAGCATTTGCCTGCGGTAAGGATGATGAGAATAAGAACAAGAACTTCGAAGGAGGACGTCCTTCAAGCATTATTATCGGTGAGCAGCTTACTCCCGAAGCACTTGGTGCACTTCTTGCACACTTCGAGAATAAGGTTATGTTCCAGGGATTCGTATGGAACATCAACAGCTTCGACCAGGAAGGCGTACAGCTTGGTAAGGTTCTTGCTAAGAAGGTTCTTGCACATGAGACTGACGGAGCACTCAAGGTATACAGTGATTTGCTTAACATCTAATAAATAGATTCAGCTGTACTCGATATATTTAGGGAATAGTCTTTTGCAAGAAATGAGAGGCCGGGATGGATTTTATTAGAAATTTTATAGATAAGAATAAAAAGCTGGCAATAACAATTGCGCTTGCGGTGGTTACTTTATTTTACACAATACTGGTGGCTGCTATTGACAGAAAACCTATCGGACCAGAAGGTTCTAAGGTGGGATGGTCATCGCTGAACGGATCATTTAGAGATGCCATCGGACAGCATGCAGCCTGGGACAAGATTACTGATGTATTATTGGTATTGGCAATATTAGTGGCCTTGTCTTTTGTGGCAATCGGAGTTATTCAGCTTATCCAGTGCAAAAATATATTCAAGGTTGATAAGACTATATGGGCTATGGCAGGTTTATATGTACTGATGGCTATTGTTTATATAGTTTTTGATAAGATTATTAAGGTAAATATGCGACCGATAATTGAAGAGGGTGGCAAGCTGGAATGTTCTTATCCGTCATCACATGTGTTGGTTATTTGTACTATTCTTGGCTCTGCGTATGTTGCATGGGGACAGATCAGATTTTTTGAAGAGCGTAAAATGATTCTTGAGATCGCAAGAATTGCAGCAATCGGAATCATGGCCCTTGCAGTAGCTGGACGTCTTGCTTCGGGTGTACACTGGTTTACAGATATTATTGGTGGAATGTTTTTTGCAGCAACACTAATATCTGCATACATTGCTGCTGTACCTATGATTAGATTTAAGACTAAAGAGAAGCCGCGCACAAAGCGTGAAGAGAGAAGAGATACTATTTATTAATATTATAGAATTACTATTATAAGATTATTATAAAAAGGCTGAGGCAGTCGAGATGATTGCTTCAGCCTTTTGGTTTTATATTATGCTTTTGCCTTCGATGATGTGGCAGATGGAATGTTCCACCATATCAGAGATGGCGTTTTCTGTATAGAAAGCCATATGAGGTAGCATCAGAACATTCGGAAGGTCTTTAAGGATAGACATTTCTCTGTGGCCGATTACCTGATACTTGTAATCGCCGTAGAAGATGCCGAGTTCGTTTTCTATGACGTCCAGGGCAGCCGAGCCGATTTTACCTGATTCGACAGCATCAATGAATGCAGGGGTATCGATAATGCTTCCGCGAGCAGTGTTAATTATTACTACGCCATCCTTCATGGTTTTGATGGTATCGGCATTGACCATGTGGAAGCTGCTGGGAGTAGCCGGTGTGTGGAATGTGATAACGTCTGCTTCGGCAAAAAGCTTTTCGAGCGGAACATATTCTGCAAGTGAAGCGGCAGTAGGATTTTCATAAGGATCATATGCGAGAAGCCTGCATCCGAAACCGCTCAGGTTTTGAAGCACGTGGGTACCTATTTTACCTGTTCCAACTACGCCTACGGTAAGGTCTTTAATCTCACGTCCGATGTTACCCGGAAGGCCGTAATCCATTCCTTCAGCACGTTTGATAATTGATTTCATGCGACGAAGGCACATTAGGATGAGCATCACGGTGTAATCGGCAACACTGCCGGTCGAGTAGGTTACATTGCTGACCTGCATATTGTATTTTTTAGCTGCTTCGAGGTCAATGTGGTCGTATCCGATAGTGCGGGTAGAGATATGCTTTACGCCGGCCTTGGACCATTCAGCAATGATGGCTTCGGTAACAGGCTGAGTGATAACGGTCACTCCGTCGCATCCTGTAGCAAGAATTGCATTTTCAACAGAAGGAGCATCCTTGATAGGTACGATCTCTACATTGTACTGCTTGGCAAATTTATCGAAGTAGAAGGCTTCATCGAAGTCTCTGTAGTTATAGGCTGCAATTTTCATGTTATGCCTCCATAGTGTAAAAAGAGAGAAGACGATTTGTCCTCTCTCTTTAAAAATATCATTTAAGTTAGTAGACTGATCAATAATCGATGATAGTAAAGGTGTACATTACCTTTTCTTCATTCTTGTACATCTTCCAAAGTCTGTTAGCAGTTTCACGGCGCTTTATGCACTGATCACCCTTGTTGGTGTAGTTAAGATCTGCACCTGCAGGGATGAAATAATAGTCGCAGAGAGCTTCTGCATAGTCTGCTGCAGTAGCGTTCTTGCCAACAGCGCTGGTAACCTTACGATAGTAGGTACCGTTTACGTCCAACTCTTCAAGCATCATGGTTACATCAGCATATGTAAGATCGTACTGAGTAACTACTGTACGAGATCCAAGGCTGTCGAGAAGCTTGTTGAGCCACTTGATTCTTCTCTGATATGACCACTGAACAGAGCTTACACCTAAGCTACCCTTGTTGATGCCAAGTGATGTGTCGCTGTTATCGGTAGTCCAGTTAAGAAGATAGTATACATCGTCGATGGTCTTAATCTTTACTCCACCTGAAGGAAGATAGAAATCATAATAGTGGCACATACTGAAATAGTATTCTACGATTCCGGGAGCACCTTCATGTTCTACGTTTGCGATAATACCCATAACAAACTCATCTGAATAGAGTCTGTTACCTTCCTCATCGCGTGCATCGAAAAGCTCATTGTACACATTTATGAGATCCTGGTGCTCATAAAGGTAAATGTTCCATTCGGTCATGTACTGAGTTACAGTGTATTCCTTTGCAGATGAATTATTGGATACGGTAGGTATCGCCATTATCACAACCAGCAAAGCAATTACTAGTTTTTTGAACTTTTTCATAATTTTTCCTATCTAATATTGTATATTATTTCCCCTCAAAGAATAATTATTACAAAATTATTACAGACATTTTAACAGATTTCGCGACATTTGTAAAATACACGATATGGGAAGGTTTACATAAGGTATTAACAGTATCTTGTGTTTTTGGTAAAATATACGCATTAAGATACAATTTATGGTGTGAATAGGATATCAAAAGTATAACTGTAGTGGTTTGTTTTCAATATCGAGTGGTTTTTTATTATAATTATTACGATATGTTATTAGCTATTACCGGAATATAATATTAGCAAATATGGGATTATTTATGAGTGATAAAGCAAAAAAAATAGTTATTGTAGGCGGCGGCATAGCAGGACTGAGCGCCGGAATATATGGACAGCGCGCAGGATTTAATACAGTAATATATGAAAAGAATACTGTTGCTGGCGGAAGCTGCAGCGGATGGTACAGGCAGGGATATGCTATAGACAACTGTCTGCACTGGCTTACAGGAACCAGGGAAGGCACCGCAGCTTATCAAATGTGGAATGAGCTTGGACTCTGGGATAAGAATCCGGAGATTTTTAAGAGAGCATGTTTTTGGTCGTCTGAATATGAGGGGGAAACTGTAACTCTGTGGCCGGATGCGGAAAAGACACGAGAAGAAATGTTGAAGATTTCACCTGAAGATCATGATGAAATCAATGCATTTATAGATTTGGTAAAGCTGGGCGCAGAGGTAATAGAGAACGGAATTAAGCCCAAGGAGCTTGCTCATACCATCAGTACTCATGAATCAGTGATGTCTGACAGAAAGATGTTTAGATATTCCATGAGATATTTTGGAATGAATAATGAGACATGGGCGGCTAAGTTTAAGAGTCCGGTGATAAGGTCATTGATTCTTGATTTTTGTCCTAAGGAATATGAGTCGTATTGGCTGGTGATCGCATACAGTGCTTATGTGGCCGGAAATGCAGATATCATCAAGGGCGGATCTATAAAGATGGCGCAGATTCTTACTGATAATTACCTTGCATTGGGTGGCAAACTGGAACTTGGTAAGGGTGTAAAGAAAGTAAAGACCACCGGGATTTTGCTCGATAACGGCGAAAAAGTTGATGCTGACTATATTATCTGCGCATGCGATGTCAATTATACCTTTAAGAATCTTTTGAGTAGAAAGTATGTCCCTATTACTCTAAAAAGAATTTATGATGAGAGAAAAAAGTATCCGTTGTACAGTGCCTGTCAGATTGCATTTGCAGTAGATGGACTGTTCGAGGAGATACCGGATACGCTTAGTTTTGCCTGCGAGCCGGTGGAAGCAGCTCATGAAGCTTATGACAGAATCGGTGTGAAGAACTATCGCGCATATGGCGAATATATTGCACCGGAGGGAAAAACGGTAATACAGGTGTCCCTTAATCAATATAAGAAGGATTACATATATTGGAAGAAACTGTACACGAATAATCATGATGATTATGTGCGTGAAAAGAATAATGTGGCGGCGGCAGTCGAGAATGCTATATGTGCAAAATTTCCGCAGTATGAGGGTAAGCTTACACTTTTGGATGTATGGACTCCGTATTCGTATGCACGCAGAAACAATGATACACAGGGTGCGTTCATGAGATATATAACTACGGCTACAAGCATGAATGCGATTATACCTAGTGAAATCGTAGGACTGGACAACGTATTCCTTGCCGGACACTGGCTTTTGTATCCGGGCGGAGTTCCTTCGGCAGCGCTAACCGGTAAAAATGCTATCGGTCATATTGTTGCCAGGGAAAACAAGAGATAGTACACGTAGGCAGAGATTTAAGTGGAGATTTGATATGAGAGATTTCGGTAAAATTAAGGAATATGCGATTGATGGTAATACTGTAACGATATTTTGCGAGAAGCAAAAAATTATAGTAACTGCGCTGACGGATGAGATTATCAATGTGTTTGTTCCGACGTGGTCAGATGAACACAGATCAAAAGCTATTGAGGCTGCCGATATGGAAAGAGTCCTTGCTAAAGGCGCAGAGCTTAAGATAAGTGAAGGCAAGGATGGAAGCGTCGAACTGACGACAGGTGCGCTTAAGGCGGTTATAAGTGAAGGTGGCTATGTGGATTTTTACAAAGCTGACGGAACAGTTCTTTCATTAGAATACAGAGGCGAGAGAAAATCGCGCAAAGTACTTAACATGTGGGATGTTGAACTGCTTAAGGCGGAAGGTCATGAAGTCAGGGATACTTCACTCGATAAGCCTGTGCAGTGTGTTCGCATTGTAGATAAGAATGAATCATTTTACGGACTTGGCGACAAGACCGGTCCTTTGGATAAGAGAAGCTACGAATATGAGGATTGGAACTCAGATATTCCTGATGCCCATACAGATCAGTTCCATGCTTTGTATAAATCAATTCCTTTTATCATTTGCAGAAAAGATGAAGCATCTTATGGTTTGTTCTATGATAATACCTTCCATGGATACTTCGACATGGCAAAGGAGAATCCGGAATATATCTGTTTCTCGGCAGATAATGGTAATCTTGATTACTATTTCTTTGGCGGCGATACTATTCCCGGAGTTATAGGTAATTACACTTTACTCACCGGTTGTGCGCCACTGCCTCAGCTTTGGACACTGGGATATCATCAGTGTCGTTGGGGCTATGCGAGTGCATCCGACATCAGAACTATAGCAGAAAAATTCCGTGAATTGGATATTCCGTGTGAGTCGGTTCAGTACGATATCGACTATATGAATGGCTATAGAGTATTTACATGGAATGAAAAAGATTACGGACCGGCTGGAGAGCTGTTTACTGAGCTTGCACAGAAGGGATTTAAGCCGGTTGTAATTATTGATCCCGGTACCAAGAGAGAAGAAGGTTATTTTATGTTTGAGGAAGGAACCAAGAATGGTTATTTCTTCCGTACTGCAGATAACTCAGAGGATTATGTGAATGCTGTATGGCCGGGCGACTCGAATTATCCTGACTTTGGACGGAAAGAGGTAAGAGAATGGTGGGGCGATCATCTTAAGTATCTCATGGACATTGGTGTACAGGGAATCTGGGATGATATGAATGAGCCGGCCAGCTTTAACGGTCCTCTTCCCCTTGATGTAATAGGCCATGATGAAGAGAGACAGACCACACATGAAGAACTTCATAATGTGTATGGTCATTTTATGGCTAAGGCTACATATGATGGCATCAAAAAACATACCGGCAAGCGTCCTCTGGTAATTACCAGAGCCTGCTACAGCGGAACACAGAAGTACTCTGCTGTATGGACAGGCGACAATCAGAGTATATGGGAGCATCTCAGAATGATGATTCCACAGCTTTGCAATCTCGGAATGAGCGGTTATCCCATTGCCGGAACAGATATCGGAGGCTTTGGCGGTGATACTACACCAGAGCTTTTGTGCAGATGGATAGAAGCTGCAGCGTTCAGTACATTTTTCCGTAATCACAGTGCGAACGGAACTATTTTCCAGGAGCCATGGAATTTCGGTGAAGAAGTGACTGATATATACAGAAAATATGTTAAGCTTCATTACACCTTTTTACCTTATATATATGACCTGCTTCATGAGGAGCAGGAAAACGGTCTTCCTGTGATGCGTCCGTTGGTAATGCATTATGAAAAGGACCCGATAGTATTCAACTTAAATGATGAGTTCCTGGTAGGAGAAAAGATTCTGGTTGCGCCTGTGGTTAATCCCGGTGAAATGGTCAGAAAGGTATATTTGCCGGAGGGAACCTGGTACAGCTTTTGGACCGGAGAAAAGCATGAAGGAAAAAGATTTTTCCTGGAAGAGGCTCCGTTGGATCACTGCCCGATATACATTAAGGCAGGAAGCGTGCTCCCGATTTATGATTCAGTATCGTATGTAGGCGAGAAAAAATTCGATCGCCTGACGGTATTGGCTACACCCGAGGGCGGTAAAATGGAGCACTATCAGGATAACGGAGAAGACTTCGATTATCTTGACGGTGAATACAATCTCTATGAATTTGAGGTTAATTCTGAGGGAGAACTATCAGCAAAAATACTTCATGAGTGCAAAACTGTGGAAAAGTATGATAAAGTAAGACTTGCAGTATTATCATAGTCTGTTTATCCGGCAGACTATTGGACAATAGACACAGCATTGATACGAGGGGAAAATGAAAGAAAGACCTATTCTGAAAAACAAAATATTTTTATATCTGACCGAGTTCTTTGCCGGAATGTCGGTTATGGCAGTCGAGCTTGGAGCAAGCAGACTGTTGGCACCGTATTTTAGTTCATCACAGATTGTATGGACCATTATTATCGGTACTATTATGATTGCGATGGCACTCGGCAATCTCTACGGAGGAAGAAAAGCAGACAAGGATCCCAATCCTGATAAGCTGTATGGAAGAATTATTATAGCGGCGATATGGATCGGACTTATACCGGTTGTGGGAAAATATATTATTATCGGTATTTCAGCTTTGCTGATTTTTACCGTTAATACCAATTTCCTTGTAATCGCAGGCTTTGTGGCTTGTATGGTAATCTTTGTTTTCCCGCTGTTTTTGCTCGGAACAGTAACACCTTCATTGGTAAAGTTCTCGGTAGACAGCCTTGACGACAGCGGAAGTATTGTAGGTAAGCTTAACGCATCAAATACAATTGGAAGCATTATCGGTACCTTTGTTCCTACATTTATTAGTATTCCGGCGGTAGGAACATCTATTACATTCCTTATTTTTGCGGGTATATTGATTGTGCTTGCGGCTATTTACTTTATATCTTCCAAGGTGCGGGTCAGGCAATGCAAAAAACTCCCCGTCGGAATCTTAATTTTTATTGCATGTATCATTTTCGGTCACAGTAACAGCTTTGCATTCTGGCAGAGTGATTTGATGTATGAAGGTGAGTCGATTTACAACTATCTTCAGGTATATGAGACCGAGAACGAGGTTGCTCTTTCTACAAATGTACTTTTTGGCGTTCAGTCTGTTTATAACAAAAATCAGGGACTCAGCGGAATGTACTATGACTATGCAATGGCAGCAGGTTATATGTCGGGAGTCAATGAGAAGGACAGTATCAGTATTCTGATTCTCGGAAACGGAACAGGAACCTATGCTACTCAGTGTAGCAGATATTTTGATAATGTTGATATTATCGGAGTAGAGATCGACCAAAAGATAACTGATCTCGCGAGAGAATATTTTCATCTTGCAGAGGATATAGAGGTAGTTACCTATGATGGAAGAGCTTATCTCAACGCGGATAAGAATAAATATGACATAATAATGGTCGATGCTTATCAGGATATAACAATTCCCTTCCAGATGTCTTCCGTTGAGTTTTTTACACTTGTATCAGATCATCTGACTGAAGATGGAGTTATGGTAGTTAACCTTAACATGAAGAGTGATGTGGAGGGTAATATTAATGATTATCTCTGCGATACCATTGCATCTGCATTTTCTGAGGTTTATGTAGTGGATGTAGCAGGCTATTCCAACAGAGAACTTTTCGCATCAAATAATCCCGAGATGCTTGATGAATTTCAGAGAAGCGTTGATTTGGAGGAAGATGCCGGTCTGCTGAGGATGATGGACAGAGTGAGCAATCTGCTGAAGGAATACGAGGCAGGAGACTATCTGATGACCGATGATAAAGCTCCGGTAGAATTGCTTGGTATGAGAGTAATCGACAAGCTTATTGAGGGCGAAGTTTCATATTATAAGAAGATATATGAGGAAAAAGGTCTCGAAGGTTTGCTGGAATTATTGTAAATAACGACACTTAAATGCAAATTACATGCACGATAGAGGTGTGTAATTTGCATTTTTTATTGTTTTTATATGTATGAAGAATTGGTATATTTATTACATCGCAGGTGATTTTGATAAAATTTCATAGCGTTTGTAGAAAAATTACAGAAAATTATTCATTTATAACTATATTTTCTGTAAAAAAGCCAAAAGGTATGGTAAAATATCTTTTTGTAGAGCTTTAATCTTGTAGTGATTAAGGGTATTTGAAAGGAGTATTAAAAATGGGACTTATTAAAGCAATTACCGGTGCTGCTGGTGGAGTACTTGCTGATCAGTGGAAAGAGTATTTTTACTGCGATGCTATTCCCGCAGACATTCTCGTAACAAAAGGACAGAAGAGAACCTCTTCAAGATCTTCAAACACTAAGGGTGAAGATAATATCATCTCAAACGGATCAGTCATTGCAATCAATGAAGGTCAGTGTATGATCATCGTAGAGCAGGGTAAGGTTGTAGACCTTTGTGCAGAAGCCGGTGAGTATACATATGATATGTCTACCGAGCCTTCAATTTTTGCAGGCGGTAACCTTGGAAAGAATATTCTTGACACATTCAAGACTATTGGTAAGCGTTTCACCTTCGGCGGAGATACCGCTAAGGATCAGAGAGTTTACTTCTTCAATACCAAGGAAATTATTGGTAACAAGTACGGCACTCCTCAGCCCGTACCTTTCAGAGTAGTAGATCAGAGAGCAGGTATTGATATCGATGTATCTGTAAAGTGCTTCGGTGAATACAGCTATAAGATTACTAACCCTATTCTTTTCTATACAAATATTTGCGGTAACGTAACTACCTCTTATAACAGATCACAGATTGACAGCCAGCTTAAGACTGAGTTCCTTACAGCTCTTCAGCCTGCATTCGCTAAGATTTCAGAGGCAGGTGTTCGTTACTCAGCAGTTCCTGGACATACAATGGAACTTGCAGATGCTATGCGTGAGGTTCTTACCGCAGAGTGGACCGATCGTATGGGTATCGAGATCGTTAAGGTCGGCGTATCTTCAATCAAGGCTGATGAAGAAGACGAGAAGATGCTCAAGGAGCTTCAGAGAAATGCAGCTTATGCAAATCCTACTCTCGGCGCAGCAGCTCTTGTTGGAGCACAGGCTCAGGCTATGCAGACTGCAGCAGCAAATCCCAATGGCGCTATGATGGGCTTCATGGGAATGGGAATGGCCGGACAGGCAGGCGGAATGAATGCACAGGCACTCTATCAGATGGGCGCTCAGCAGCAGGCACAGCAGGCTGCAGCAGCTCCTGCACCCGCACCCGCTCCCGCAGCACCTGCTCAGATGGCACCTGCAAGCGCAGCATCAGGATGGACCTGCTCATGTGGCGCTACCGCAACCGGAAAGTTCTGCCCTGAGTGTGGAACTCCCAGACCTCAGCCTTCTGAGGGATGGACTTGCTCATGCGGAGCAGTTAATACCGGTAAGTTCTGTGCTGAATGTGGCGCTAAGAAGCCTGCAGGAGAGCCTATCTACAAGTGCGATAAGTGCGGATGGCAGCCTGAGGATCCTAAGAATCCTCCGAAGTTCTGCCCTGAGTGCGGCGATCCCTTCACTGATGCAGATATCGTTTAATTGATAGACGATCAGAGAAAACGAAGAGAATATTAATTTGTTTTAACAGATCTGCCTTGTCTTATGACAGGGCAGATTTTTTTAGGGAAGGCAGTTATCTGTGTTCTCTATTTTTATGCCTCTTTTTACCTTTGCGTGTTTGTGTGTGATTGTAAGAAGCTAATATAGTTACCGTTTGGTGGTAAGAAAGGAATACGTTTATCGTTTGATGATAAGAAAGGAATATGTTTATCGTTTGATGATAAGAAAGGAATATGTTTACCGTGTGATGATAAGAAAGGAATATGTTTATCGTGTGATGGAAACAAAGGAATACAGTTACCATTCGAAAGTTGGATGAATTAATATTGATGGTAACATATTATGTTGTTTTACCATTGGATTTCATTATAACTAATATTGAAGGTAAAAATCTAATAGCATTTACCGTTGAAAATAGTAAATATTTGATCTGATGGTAATAGATGAGCATATTTTACCGTTGAAATGTGTAACGGCGTAAATGGATGGTAATTGAATAAGAATTATTACCTTCAGCAAAAGCGCAATCTACATGTGATGGTAAAATAGTCGTTTTAGATGCTGAGATTTCCGCAATTACTACACTGATGTTTGATCTATAATCTTTGAAATCTAGCATCTAGATGCATTCTTGCAAATAGAAGGATTATTCGTCTGAGCTGAGAAACACTTGTTTAAGTGTGAAAGCTATTTACTTGCATCAGATTGAGCTTGTTAGTATAGTATTTATATATAAGTTTTGAATATATATAAATATTAAGAGGAGGCTAAAACTATGGGTTTCTCATATAAAAAATTGAAAAGAAATATTGGAATGTTTATTGTAGGGACTCTGACGATAGGTCTGCTTTCTGGATGCAATTTTGGCGGAAGAAATGATTCAAACAATTCTTCATCGAATACTGCAGAAGAAAATATTGACGAAGGCAATGTGGTTGTAGATGATACTGAGGTTGCAGGAGAAGTACAGGTAAATATTACACAGAAAAACGATACTGACAGCTGTGAGCTTGGTGGGGAATATACATTTAATCCCGCTGAGTTTTTTACAACGGAAGGAATCGAGCCTGATGCGCTGACAGTAGATATGTCAAAGGTAGATACCGATAAATGTGGAGACTATGTGATAACAGTCACATATGAAGATATTTATGAAGCAACTGTGACCGTGACAGTTGCAGATACCATCGCACCGGAAATCAGTCTCGGAACTAGAATGATATACGTAAATGAGACAGGTAGCGATGTGCTGTTGAGTGGCTATAATGTTGAATTTAGTGATTTACAAAATTGTGAGGTTGCATTTTCTGATTATGTGAAATATGGAGAATATGATGTATTAGAAGAGCTTAGTGATGATGAATTTGTTGCTATAATTTTTGATGAATATTCAGGATACGAATTTGTTTATTCAGATGAAAGTGATGAGATCCTGACAGATGAAGAAGACGACGCTGAAGATCAGGTTTCAGAGGACCAGGTAACAGAGGATTCAGAGACCGAGGAGAATGAGTCAGAGGATGAAGAGGCTTCTCTTGAAGAGGGAGTATATGTTGTAGGAATCAAAGTTGTCGATGAGAGTGGTAATTATACAGAGTCTTTCGCAGTATTGGTGTACGATTGCACTCCTGCTGTTATAACGGGACTCAGAGATCAGACCAAATATCAGGACGATTTGAGCGCTATACCTGAGTATAGTGTGGCATCAGTTTCTATTACTGACAACTTGGATGGCGATATAGATATAGCTGATGCGAATGTTACGTTGGAAACTAAGAACGAAGCAAATCATACTTATACTTTGACAGTATCATATACTGACAAAGCGGGTAATGTTGCTGAGAAGGAGGCGGTGATAACTGTAAGACAGCCTGAACCGGAACCTGAGCCTACTCCTGCGCCCGAACAGCCCGCGCCCGAACAGCCAGCCCCTGAACAGCCCGCACCAGAGCAGCCTGCGCCCGAACAGCCCGCGCCCGAACAGCCCGCGCCCGAACAGCCCGCACCAGAGCAGCCTGCGCCTGAACAGCCCGCACCTGAACAGCCAGCACCGGAACCTGAGCCTACTCCGGCTCCTGAACCGGCCCCCACACCCAGCACAGATTATTTACAGAGAGTGTTGGATCTTGTAAATCAGAATCGAGCAGCTGAAGGATTAGCACCGCTTACTCTTAATGCTGAATTGTGTTCAAATGCCGGCGTACGTGCAATTGAAATAGTTAATACTTTTTCACACACAAGACCTGACGGTACCTCGTGCTTTACTGCCATAACGGTTTCTTACTGGAGTGCAGGTGAGAACATTGCAGCAGGTTATGCTTCTCCGGAGGAAGTAGTTCAGGGTTGGATGGATTCACCCGGACATAGAGCGAATATTATGTCGCCTGACTATACTCAGCTTGGAGTAGGATATTATTATGATGCCAACAGTGTATACAGATATCACTGGGTACAGCTGTTCATAGGTTAAGGACTATTTGATGAAGAAACTTGTAATCGGACTTCTTGCACATGTTGATGCAGGAAAGACAACGCTGGCGGAGAGCCTGCTTTATACATCGGGAACTATCAGAAACCAGGGCCGCGTCGATCACAAGGATGCTTATTTGGATACTGACAGCATGGAACGCGATAGAGGCATAACCATTTTTTCCAAGCAGGCAAGACTGCAGTGGAAGGACATGGAAGTGACTCTGCTTGATACACCGGGACATGTGGATTTTTCTTCAGAGATGGAGAGAACTTTGTCGGTAATCGATCTAGCCGTATTGGTTATCAGTGGGTCAGAGGGTGTACAGGGACATACCAGAACTCTGTGGAAACTTCTGGAGCATTATGGTGTTCCGACATTCTTATTCGTAAATAAGATGGATCAGCCCGATACCGATAAAAAGAAGTTGATGGCACAGCTTAAGGTCGGTCTGTCTAATAATTGTGTTGATATGACAGACGATGCCGAGATTGTCTTTGAAAATATATCTGCCTGCGATGAAGCCTTGATAGAAGAGTACCTGGAGGCGGAGAGTCTGGAAACAGACAGCGTCAGTGATGCTATTGCAGACAGAAAAGTATTTCCGGTATGGTTTGGAAGTGCACTGCATAATGATGGCACGGATTCACTTTTGGATGGAATAATGGAGTATGCTCCGGTGCAGGAGTATGGGGAAGAATTTTCTGCCAGAGTGTTTAAAATTACCAGAGATGAGCATGGCAAGAGACTTACGCATCTTAAGGTAACGGGCGGAGTGCTTTTGCCTAAAATGGTTATAGGTGAGGGAGATGCTGCGGAGAAAGTAGATCAGCTTCGCATATATAGCGGAGTAAAGTACGAAGCAGTAGCTTCTGCTTCCGCAGGAGAAGTGCTTGCAATAACAGGACTCAGCACCACATATGCCGGACAGGCGTTAGGAGCAGAAGAGGGAAAAGTCATTCCGGTTTTGGAGCCGGTTCTTTCATATAAGCTTGAATTTGTAAGAGGTACGGACACACAGCTTGTGTACGGAAAAATCAAACCGCTTGAGGAGGAATTTCCAGAGCTTCGTTTATTATGGAATGAGCAGCATAAAGAGATACATGTGAGTGTGAACGGCGAAGTGCAGACCGAAGTGTTGAAGCAGGTTATGAAGGATCGCTTTGATATAGAGGTTGGCTTTGGTGCCGGTAGCATTGTATACAAAGAGACTATAGGTGCACCTACATATGGAATTGGTCATTTTGAACCCTTAAGACATTATGCTGAAGTGCAGCTTTTGGTTGAGCCGGGAGAACCCGGAAGCGGAATAGAATTCGTGTCTGCCTGTGGTGTAGATACGCTTGATAAAAATTGGCAAAGGCTTATTAAGACCCATGTTGATGAAGCGGTGCATCCCGGTGTTTTGACACGTAGCGAGATGACTGATATTCGAGTGGTGCTGATTACCGGTCGAGCGCATCCTAAGCATACAGAGGGTGGAGATTTCAGACAGGCTACATACAGAGCTCTCAGAAATGCATTCAGACAGGCGATGAATGCAGGTAAAGCTGTTTTGCTGGAGCCTGTATACAAATTTACTATGGAACTTCCTACCATATATATAGGAAGAGCAATGACAGACATAGAGAAATTGTATGGTAAAGCGCAACCGCCGGAGATGTCAGCTGATGGTGAAATGAGTGTGCTGCAGGGTATCGCACCTGTGTCTACTTTTTGGGAATATCAGAAGGAACTTCAGGCATATACCGGAGGTCGTGGACATTTGTCATGTATTTTACAGGGTTATATGCCCTGTCACAATCAGGATGAGGTTGTAGAAAAACGTAACTATTATCCTGATGATGATTTTGCCAGACCTACAGGCTCGGTATTTTGTGCGCATGGGGCAGGATTCCAGGTTCCCTGGGATGAGGTTGCTTCATATGCTCATATGCCATGTACGATATCAGCTGATCAGGCAGCCGGAATTATCGGTTTGTCGGGGGGAATGGGTGCTTCGGCAGTATACGAGGACGGCGACATCGCATCAAATGTCAGAGCCGGAAGCCGTATAAAGGAATCGCAGACCGGTTCGCATGAAGAAAAATTCATTTCACTGGAAGAAATAGATGCTATTTTTTCTTCGCAGCACAGAAATCGAAAAGCGGACGCGGTAGCAAACAGAAGAATTTATAAGAAGAAACACTTTGATAAGTATGATTACAGTAGGACCGGAAGCAGCTCGGTCGCAGCTGACTCTGACAATAAAAATGTGAAGGGTAAGCTTGCCGGCACCGCTCTTCCGAAGTGTCTTCTTGTTGATGGCTACAATATGATTCACTCATGGGCGGAGCTTAAGCCTATGGTCGATAGCAACATGGATGGAGCGCGCGGAAGACTTATTGATATTTGCAGTGAGTATCAGGGAATAGTCGGTGGCGAGGTTATAGTTGTTTTTGATGCATACCTGGTGAGCGGCAATATGGGCTCTGTGACCAAGCAAGGCGGAATATATGTGGTTTACACCAAGGAAGCTGAGACAGCAGACCAGTATATAGAGCAGGCTACCAAGCGAAAAGCTAAAGACTATCGGGTAACTGTGGCGACATCTGATTTGATCGAGCAGCTGATTGTTTGGGGCGAGGGTGCGCTTAGAATGTCCGCGTCAGAATTTGAGGCAGAGATAGATCGAGCAAGAAAAGCGCTTCGCAATGACTATCTCGATAAGCACAATCGCCTGGGAAATGTTTTGCCCCTTGATAAAATATGTAATGAGTTGTTATAATATGGCGCGTGCGCAATTGTTAGTAGCCAAAGGATAGCAATAAATGTGGGAATCAATAGTTGATGCTCTGCTTGACGCATTACTGGATACGGCGAAGGTATTACCTTTTCTGTTCGTAACGTATCTGCTGATGGAGTGGCTCGAGCATCGAACAGAAGATAAAACTAAAAAAGCAGTTGAAAAAGCCGGACATCTCGGACCGCTGTTTGGTGGTCTGTTGGGTATTGTCCCTCAGTGTGGATTTTCTGCGGCAGCAGCGAGTCTATATTCGGGAAGAGTAGTGACTGTCGGAACATTACTGGCAGTGTTTATTTCTACCTCTGATGAGATGATTCCGATTATGCTCGGCGAGCTTGCCTCGGGAAAATCAGACTGGGCTGTTATAGTTAAGGCAGTTGTTGCCAAGCTGATACTTGGTATATTGGCAGGATTTGCTGTGGATTTTTTCCACAGATTTATGATGCTCAGAGGATGGATAAAGCCTAAGCATATGATTCCTGCTACTTCTGATAAGAAAAAGCTTGATGAAGAGCCCGGAACAGAGCATATTAAGGATCTGTGTGAGCAGGAAAAATGTAAGTGCGAGACCGGTATTTTTAAGTCTGCGGTAAAGCATACCCTGCAGGTAATTATTTACATACTGATTATTTCAATTGTATTGAATATAGTGATTGAAATGGGCGGAGAAGAAGTAATAGAGAGTCTGCTCAGAGATAAGCCTGTTATAGGAGCCTTGGTGGCGGGAGTAATCGGACTGATTCCTAACTGTGCAGCATCAGTCGCAATCACTCAGCTCTATATGGAAGGAGCAATCGGTGCAGGAGCTATGTTGGCGGGCCTGATGGTCGGTGCCGGCGCAGGACTGCTGGTTCTCCTTAAGACCAACAAAGACTGGAAGAGCAATCTTAAATTTATAGTACTCCTGTATGTCGTTGGTGTTGTGGGTGGAATTTTGATTGGATTTATCCCTATTTGGTAGGTTTGAGGTAGTTTTAGGTTGCCTATATTTGAGAGAACAAGAAATTAAGCATCGTAAATCATGTCAATGGTTGCCTTTATTCTGAAATAAATAGTAAACAGGCAACTGTAATCAAAAAAATAGTTGTATTTAACGAGAGTTGTCAATACTCACTTCGTTCTTCTGTTATTAATAAATTTAGACATAATACAACAGGTATTTTGAACTCATATTGAAAAATCAGAAAAAATTAAAAAAAGTATTGAAAAACGATTATCACTGTGATAATATACCTTTTGTTGTGAAGAGCAACAAAATAAGCACCGCTAGCTCAGTTGGTAGAGCACCTGACTCTTAATCAGGGTGTCCAGAGTTCGAGCCTCTGGCGGTGCACTAACGAAGCACTGATTTTGAGGACATAGGAGCCTTGGGGTCGGTGCTTTTTCTTTTACTATTTTTATATTTTGGAACTATTTGGGATTTCTTTTGGGGGAAGAATAATGGAGAGAATAAAAGCGCGTTGTATAATACTCGGAACATTACTATCGATAATGTTAGCAGGTTGTGTATTCGGAAGTGACTCCGGAGCAGATAGTAGTGATATGGCCGGTAATGCCGGAATGGGTAGCATGGATGCGGTGACAAGAGTGACTTCCACACAGGAGCTGCTCGATGCAATCGAGCCCGGAGCAAATATTGTAATAGCCGATGGCACCTATAATATACCCGAAGACTTGTATGACATTATTATCGATGCCGATCGGGACTATAGCGCTTTGGATCAAAGCTATGAATACATTAAGTTTGATGAAGAAAATGATGATTTATTTGTTATTAGCGGTATAGATTCAATGACTATTACTGCCGAGGAAGGCTGTAACGTAGAGTTGTGTATATATTCGGGTCATTTTACATCGGCACTATCATTTGCTGATTGTAGCAACATAGAGATAAGCAACATTACTATAAGTCAGTCCCATTCAGAGGGTGGGATAGGTATCAGACTCGAAGGATGCGATAATGTACATATAGATAATGTAATATTTGATAGTATAACGAATCATACTGTTCAGCTGACAAATTCCAAGGGTGTAGAACTCAACAACTGTGAAATCAGGAATTGTTCATCATATTTGGGAGAATTGTTTGGATTCGTAGACAGTGAAATATCAATCAGTAACTGCAATTTTCATGATAACAGTAACAGAAAAATGTTTACTGATGCTAATTATGATTATAGTTCTTTCATAAGTTTTTCCGGATGTACTTTTGGCCCGTTGGAGTCACAAGCATTGAATTACGGATATGTTTATGATTTTGAGAAAATCTCATATGATAAATGTGAGTTTGATTACTCTTATGGTATACATGGAGCAAATCTGATTGATGAGTATTATATTCATTCGGAAGCGGAGTTTTGTCAAAATCTGGGTTCACGAAGAATTTTGTACCTTAAAGCCGGTACTTATAATATGACCGGTTTTTTATCAGATGTAATGAATTGGCAGAATTATGTTGTGTATGGTGGTAATAATGCCAGAGATCAGATAAAGCTTGAGGGTGATGAGGGAGCATATACTCTCAGTCTTTATGATATGGACGGACTTACTATTATTGGAGAAGTATCGGAGAGTGGAGAGAGACTGGTTGAGCTTGTAAATGATTGTGAGAGTGAGTACGTATTAACATTTAACGGATGTCAGAATATTACTGTTGCCAATATCATATTTAAGCATACTGAAAACGATGAAGATGATTCCTTAGATATCAATTGGGTTAACTGCAGCGATGTGGTGACAGAATATATTGCCGGAGACGCTGCATATTCGGAAGATGGTTCTGCAGAGTATACAATTGAAGATATTCCACGATATCTTGTTATAAGCAACACAGAGGAATTTATTGAAGAACTTAAGCCGGGCGTAGCGATTAAGTTTAGCAAAGGAAACCTTGATTTTCGTAGTATTTTAGAGGTGGATTACGACGGTGATGCAGAGCTTTTTAACAGAAATCATGAGTACATTCAGTTTGAAAAATGCGGCGATGGATATCAGCCGGTTTTGAATAATCTAAGCAATGTATATATAGGCTGTAAAACCGATGGATTATCTATCGCCAGAATGTATGAGCAGGTGTCTGCACTGAAAATTAAAAACTGCAGCGGAATAGAGCTAAGCGATGTGAAAATAAATTATTTCGATGAATTTATGGAACTTAACTGCAGTGCTGATGCATTGGTGGTAGAAGACTGTACGGGCCTATTTTTATACCATTCAGAAATCAGGTCGCCCGGTACAGGATCGGGTATACGCTGCATTGATTCTGACAGTATTATCCTTCGTGACTGTAAGATATCGGAAAGCTATGGTGAATATACACTCTATTTTGAAAATGGAAAGGATATTCGTATTGAAGGGTGTAGATTTGTAGTGATTGGTAGTATTACTCTGCTGGGAATGAATAGCGTTGAAGCTACATTAGTGGAGTGTGATTTTTATACAGCGAGTGAAGAAACACTTGAAAGAGTGATTAATGAAGATAGTAGCAATAATGTAGTGTTTGATGGTTGCAATTTTGGAGGACATGAATCAGTTCTTGTGAATTATGGAAATGTTAATTCAGGTCTGGGTTATACACTTACGGATAGTTGCAACTATTGGAACTATTAATGGCTTAAATGCATGAAAAGGCGCCATCACATGTGTAGTGTGATGACGCCTTTGATTTATGTTTAGATATAAGATATTTAATTTTTCAAATACTATAAAGCTATCCGTTTAGGGTATTACAGGTGTCCAGTATGACTGGTTGTAAATATCAGTGAAGAGGAAGGTTGCATTGACATACTCTTCATCAATATACATTCTGCCAAGCTCAATAGTATCTCCGAGTGTCATACTCTCACCTAAATAGTAGGTATCGTTGTAATTGCCATTGTAATCATAGTAATCGCAAATGAAATCAATCACATCACCCTGCTTGAGTCCGAACATTTCTTTTGCAGCGGTTTCGTTATCTGCTTCATCATAGACATACTTTGCACCGGTGATGTATCCATTGGGATTAGCATCATCGAAGGTAAGGTATATCTCAGCGCGCTCGCCGTTGATAAATGCCGGAACATAACCCATGTGAGTGTTGCCATAGCTCTCAGTGTGGTAGTAGGCAACTATCTGACCATTGATTGATATCCATGAATTGTCATAATAACCAAGAAGATTTCCGGAATTATCATATTCATAAATATTATCAAGTCCGAGATCGATAAAGCCTGTTCCATCATCATAAAATACATTAAGATCAATGCCCTGGATAAGATTCCACTGATCCTCAGACAACTTTATAACAGCTTTGCCGTTTTCGTCACTCCAATAAAGTGCTGACGCATCAAAATAATGATCGGCAATGTAGCTAGCTGATCTGTCAGATCCAAGCAACGATGATGAGAAGAGACTCATGATTGAGCTACTGTCAAAACCATTTGCATAAGAAGTTGATGAACCGGTTCCGTTTGTAAGTCCGGAAAGCAGTGAAGCTATACTGTCAAAAGAAGAGGTACCACTTGAGTAGTTGCCACCGGTAAGTGTAGTATACGCATTGTTAGCACCGCCGGTTGCCATCTGTCCGCCTGCCTCGAGACTGGCAAATTCGGTAATGCATTTTGAATAGTCAGAATCCATACCGATAGCGGAATATGTATTTACTACCTGAGTTACTTTTGAGGCTTTTTTGTAAGGGAAGTAAATAGACAATCCATATGCATTGTTTACACAGCTAGCGGTGCGGTTGTATTTTACACAGCTCTGAAGCGCTTCTGCGAGTTCTTTACTTTCCTTGGTATCAAGTAACAGAGCAAAGTGAACGAGGTCTATCTGGTCGATTTTGCTCGAAAACTCTTTGGTGTTGTAACGGGCATTTGATACAGTCTGGTATCCGTCATTTTGGATAAGTTCAATTGTAGATTGAGAAAAATCTGACAGCTCTGTCGGAATTGTGCAAGACAGTTCTGCGAGATCTACCACTGAAAGAGTAGTCTTCTGGCCGTTACACTTCTGATTACATACGTTGATAAAGTCATCAACGATATTTTTTCCTATCTCAATAGTAGGCATAGAAGTGTTGGCTGAAAGTGAAGTAAGCCAATTGGTGTAATACCAGCCGACACCGGGCTCAGTCTCCTCGGAAGCTATCATGTAATCTGCGTAGTTAGCGAGCATGAGACCATTTTCAACAGTTGCCATGAGGCAAGCATCAAAGCCGATAAAATCAAACTTGGTTCCTGCGTTTTTAAGAGCAGTATTGATTCCGTCAAGAGTCATTGAACCGTTCTGAGATTTTTCATCATATCCGTAGCCGCTGATCGATCCGCCGCCATGGTCCCAGAAAATTAGATCCTGTCTGTCTGCGGGATAGTTGGTAGTGCAGTAGTTGATAAACTCAGTAAGTGTTGAAGGCTTTGTCATAGAGACGTTACCCATGTCGTCCTCGAGACGTGTGAGTGAACCGTTCTCTACCTTATATATCTGGTTTACTGAAGAACTGATACCGCTTGTTTTCCATGATTTGCAACCACCTGTATAAACTATCAGGTTGATATTGCTCGACAGGTTTGCGTTACACATCTCTGCGAGGTCAGCTGAAGCCATGCCGTTCTTGGACTCAAGGTCGGTACCGCACATGTATACCATGATTGTGATGGTATCTGTTCCGTTGCCTGCAATCGTTGTGTATTTATTGCGCGCGCCTGCGGCAACTGTCGTGTCGGGTGTGCTGTAATCATTGCTGCCGTATGCAGTGTATGAACCTGACTGTGAATAATCGCCTGCTGAGGTGGTGTAATCGTAGCCGGTCAGCAGACTTATGAGACTGGTACTGCCTGAAGAATTACCGTAACCTGCTGAAGGAATCGAGCCACCGCCGGGATTATTAACAGAACCGCTGCCTGAGCATGCGCGTACCAAGAAAATAATCACGAAAATCACAATAACCGCTACGACAATTATGCCGGCGCATCCTCCGCGTCCTCTTGAACCGCCGGGCATGCCACCATAAGGTCTTCCGCCTGAGGGACCACGATTTATTCCGCCGGATGATCCGCTTGTAGAGGTTGAGCGGCCGGTAAAGCCTCCTTTACTTCCTACAGGACCTGTCCCCAGTCCGGAGCCGCGACGACTAACACTGCTACTTCCGCCAACCGGACCTGTTCTTCTGCCTTGAGGTCTGTTTGCCATTTTGTATCCTCCGTATAAATGATTTTATTGTTTACGACGATTTATAACTCTGTATGTTGAGACTTATTGTTTACAACATTTCATATATTAACATATGTGAAAAAATTCTGTGTAAAAAGTTGTAAAAAAATTCTTGCATTAATCAAAAGGCTGTGTTAATATACCATTTGTCGCCGCTAAAGACGACAAAACGCACCGCTAGCTCAGTTGGTAGAGCACCTGACTCTTAATCAGGGTGTCCAGAGTTCGAGCCTCTGGCGGTGCACTTTGAAGAATCGGTTTTGAGGACGTAGGAGCCTTGGGGTCGGTTCTTTTTTCTTTAATCACATTATGGTGGTTATCTTAGCATTCGCTGATATTTCTCAGCTTAAAAATAATATATTTCAAGGGTGAATTCTTAACATGATGAAAACATTTTGTGAAATATAGAGGCTAATCTCGACTATATCGCAAATACGGTCAATGTAACTTCTGTAGGAGCTATGCGTGTAATTAAGGCTTTTTATCCTATGCTTAAGAAGAGTAATATGACTATGGAATAGAATTGTAGTACAATAGAAATTGATCGATAATCAGTCCAAATATGTTGTTTTAGTTCATATTATAAAATGCATATGGGAGTATGATATGGGTAATTTTATTGACTATATAAAATGGCGCGGTGATATACCGATGGATGTTGCACCGATTAATAAGATAGACATCCTGGCTCTGACTATTTTGTCGTATGGAGTTTTTGAGGGAATAGTAACTGATAACGATGATCAGGTCACTATCAAAGACGCTGCGGCAAAATATCGCAGGCTTCATCCCGAGGATAATGGTGAGTCTTATGATCTGCTTAATACCAAGACCTTTGGACCATATATTTTGTATGCAATGGCGGAAACAGAAAGATTTGGTTCGCTTATGCTTTCTCATTATGAGGATGTTTTTAACGAGAGCGAAAGCATACAATATGCGTCTTATCAGGTGGAGCTTCCGGGAAAAATCAGATTGCTTGCATTTAGAGGTACGGACAGTACTATTGACGGATGGAGAGAGGATTTTGGAATCAGCTTTACACAGGTTGGTGCGCAGAGACTTGCTTACGAGTATCTAAATAAAAATATTGTGGAGGGCTATCGATACATAATATCAGGTCACTCCAAGGGTGGACATCTGGCTGAGTATGCAGCTATGGAATGTGATGATGAGCTCAAGTCACTTATAGATGAAGTATATTCATTTGACGGTCCGGGAATGTGCCCTGAGTTTATACATAAGAAAAAATTCGAGCTTATCAAGAATAAAATCATTCGAGTGGCACCAGTATACTCGGTTGTAGGCATGCTGTTCAGAGATGATGAGCCGGACGTAATTGTCAAAAGTAATGGATCGACAATTCTTCAGCACGCAGCTTTTACTTGGCAGTTAGAGGGGACTGAATTTGATACCCAACCCCATCTTGATCCTGTTGCAATTGAGATTCACAAAAACATAAGTGAGTGGATAGATGATGAGACTTTAGAGCAGAGACAGGCTTTTACAAATGAACTGTTTAATGCTTTTAAGGCCGGAGGTGCAATTGACATTCAGGGTGTTGCAGCCGGAGGAGTTGCAGGTATTCAGAAAATTGTTAAGTCTTTGACTTCATTGGATAAGGAAGCCAAGGATGTGACTATCGACTTGATGAAGCAGGCAGCCTATGGAATCAGCGGTACTGTGAAAAATACATCCAGGGAGACAATAGGAACTCTATTGCTCAATGTAGGTATATGGTACTCGATTATATCCATGATGATAGGGGTATTCCTCCTTGGATTCCCGAAGCTGTCGGAGTGGGTAATAGGCATTGCTTTTATACTGCAGCTTTTTTCATGTTCACTGTTTGCATTGGTAACAAGCATCATTTTCAAGAAAAGACGCCTGACAGGACGAATAATTCTGTGCGTCCTTGGTATATTGGTGGCAGCGGGCTGCTTGATTTATTTTAGACTGTGGACTATATCTTCCGGTATTATTATGGTGCTTACATTCCTGGTTATGGGTGCATACAGATTTTTTAATGTACTTCATAAAGACGATGAGACAAAAGCAGTTAAGAGATTATGGATTACAGACGGATGCATGTCTTTTATGCTTGCTATAGTTGCTATTGTAGCTACTTCAGTCGGATTCCTTGAGATTTTCCTCAAAATTGCAGGAATGTATATGATATTTATGAGTGGTATCGAGTTTTCGCGAGAATATCTTGCAAGAGAATTAAGAATTTACAGAGGTTAGTATGATTTTTGATACACATGCGCATTACGATGATGACGCATTTAACGAAGACAGAGATGAGTTAATCAGTTCGCTGCCCGAGATGGGCATCGGTAAGGTGGTTGATGTAGGGGCTAGTGTGGCTTCGAGCCATATGGCTCAGTCATTGGCGCAAAAATACGGACATGTGTATTGTGCGCTAGGAGTTCACCCCGAGGAAATCGGTGGATTGATGGGTGAGGACTCTGCAGAGAACTGTAAATGGCTCAGAGAGCAGCTGATAGCAGAGCCTAAATGTGTGGCGCTAGGTGAGATAGGCCTTGATTATTATTGGGATACTACTACCCCTGAGGATCAGAAAAAATGGTTTGAGTGGCAGCTTGAGCTGGCGCGTGAAGTAAATAAGCCTGTGATAATTCACTCGCGCGAGGCTGCTAAGGATACCGCAGATATTATGCGTGACCATAAGGCCGGAGAAATAGGAGGAGTGGTTCACTGCTACTCTTACAGCAAGGAAATGGCCAGGGAGTTCCTTGATATGGATTTCTATTTTGGCATAGGCGGAGTACTGACATATAAAAATGCGAGAAAGCTTGTTGAGACTGTTGAGTATCTTCCTATGGATAAAATAGTTCTTGAGACGGACTGTCCTTATTTGTCACCTGTTCCCAATAGAGGAAAAAGAAACTCCTCTCTGAATATTCCATATATTGTGACAGTAATGTCACAAATCAAGGGGATAAGCGAGGAAGAAATCATTAAGGCGACCTGGGAGAATGCGCACAGGCTGTATCGACTTAATATGTAGACTTATATCTGAAGACTAAAGAAAAAACGAAAAACTTAAGACAATAATCACATACTTAAGATAATAATCACATAATTAAAACAATAATTACCAAGGGGCTGCGAAAAACAGCCCCTTTTGTTATGTACTATAGATATTTGTCTTTATTTACCATTAGTGGTATTATTTAGAATAAGTATGCGTATACTCTGATTTTAACCTGATATTTCTATAGATATGTCTGCCGGATGGTTTGGTGGGCACGGAATATGCGCAAAGAGGAAAATGTTATGAAAATTGAGAGAGTTGATGACAATACAATAAAGTGCTTTATATCTCTCGAGGAGATGGATCAATATCACGTAGAGTACACGGATTTTATCACCCGTACCGAAAAAGCACAGGAGCTTATGCATGAGATTATCAAGCAGGCTCATGATGAGGTGGGTTACCAGCCGCCAAAGTTTGCATTTGAGATGCAGATTATGATGGTACCTGAGCAGGGTATGGTTCTTACATTCTCTGAGAAGGAGCCGTTTGATATACACGATAAGGGCAAGGTTGATGCATTCCTTGATCATCTGAAGGATTTTGTCGGCAGACTTACTGATTATAAGGATAAGATTGACGGAAAATCTGTTGTGGATGAATTCATGAAGAATACCGCAGCCGCAATCAGTGCCGCAAAAAATGCCGCTGCCAATACACAGGCAGGGCAAAATGCGCAGAGCACCGATGCACCCAAGGCAGAGGAAAAGGGCAAGCAGGAGAAGCCGGTAGAGATTACAGAGGCTGTATTTGCTTTTGCTAATCTTGTGCAGGTTATGGCTTTTGCGGATGCACTTCCGGCTAATATCAGAATCACATCTGAGCTGTATAAGATGGATAATGATTACTATATGCACATTACCAAGGGTGGTGCCTCATATGACCGCTACAGCAAGGTGTGTGTAGTAGCGCTTGAATTTGCAGAGCTTTATCGTGCCGATAAGGGCTGTGATGAGATGCTTAAGGAGCACGGTGAGCTGCTTATTGCAGAGAAGGCTCACAAAAAGCTCAGAAAGTAATTGCCTGCATGAGGCAATTGTCCGGATGGGGAGAGGTATATTCGCCTGAGATTGTCGGACAGAAGGATGAAAAGCTATGTCATATAAATGTGCCGTGTTCGATATGGATGGAACAATATTGGACACATTACAGGATATAAAAAATTCCATCAATTATGCGCTTAGGGAGAATGGTTTTCCTGAGCGAACGATTGAAGAGGTCAGAATGTTTGTAGGTAACGGACTGATGCGTTTGTGTGAACTTGCGGTTCCGGAGGGGACATCACCCGAGGATGTACGCAAGGTCAATGAGACTATGCTTCCGTACTATATTGCTCACAGCGGAGAGACTACCAAGGTATATCCCGGAATTATTGAACTGCTTAAAAATCTAAGAGCAGCCGGAGTTAAGACTGCGGTAGTTTCTAATAAGGCCGATGCGGGTGTGCAGGAATTGGTCAAGGTATATTTTGACGGACTGTTCGATGCCGCTATGGGTGAGAACGAAAAGGCAGGCATCAAGAAAAAGCCAAGCCCCGAAATGACAATGAATGTTCTCGGGCAGCTTGGGATGAAGCCCGAAGACGCAGTATACATCGGCGATTCAGATGTAGATATTGCTACTGCCAGAAACAGTGGTCTGGATGAGATTCTCGTAGAGTGGGGATTCAGAAGTCGTGAGTTTCTTACAGAGCATGGAGCAAAAAGAATTGTTTCATCTACCGACGAGGTATTTGAGATAATCACAGGATAGAAAAATGACGAACTGTTTGGCAGGACGCGTCATTTCAAAATGAAGAAAAAATGAAATAAAGATATAGGAGAGAATTTAACAATGGCAGACAAGAAAATGGTAGAAGCTATTACTTCTATGGATGTCGATTTTGCACAGTGGTACACCGACATCGTTAAGAAAGCAGAACTTATCGACTACACTTCAGTAAAGGGTTGTATGGTTATTAAGCCTGCAGGTTATGCTATCTGGGAGCTTATCCAGAAGCAGCTTGATGAGCGTTTTAAGGCAACCGGAGTACAGAACGTATATCTTCCCATGTTCATTCCCGAGTCACTTCTTCAGAAGGAGAAGGATCATGTAGAAGGCTTTGCTCCCGAGGTAGCATGGGTTACCCAGGGCGGACTTGAGCCCCTCCAGGAGCGAATGTGTGTAAGACCTACATCTGAAACACTTTTCTGTGATTTTTATGCTAATGATGTTCAGTCATACAGAGATCTTCCCAGAGTATACAATCAGTGGTGCTCAGTAGTTCGTTGGGAAAAGGAGACCCGTCCTTTCCTTCGTTCAAGGGAGTTCCTCTGGCAGGAAGGTCATACCGTACATGCTACCGCTGAGGAGGCAGAGGAGCGCACAATTATGATGCTTAACCTCTATGCAGACTTTGCTGAGCAGGTTCTTGCTATTCCCGTAGTAAGAGGACAGAAGACAGATAAGGAGAAGTTCGCAGGTGCTGTTGCTACCTATACTATCGAGGCTCTCATGCACGATGGTAAGGCTCTTCAGTCAGGAACCAGCCACAACTTTGGCGATGGTTTCGCAAGAGCATTCGGTATGCAGTTCACCGACAAGGACAACACTCTTAAGTACATGCATCAGACCTCATGGGGAATGACCACCAGACTTATCGGAGCTATCATCATGACTCACGGTGATAACGAAGGTCTTGTACTTCCTCCCAGAGTAGCACCCATCCAGGTATGCATTATTCCTATTCAGCAGAAGAAGGAAGGCGTGCTTGATAAGGCATATGAACTCAAAGAGACTCTTGCAAAGGTTTGCCGCGTCAAGGTAGACGATACTGACAAGACTCCCGGATATAAGTTTGCAGAGGCTGAGATGCGCGGATATCCTATCCGTGTAGAAATCGGACCTCGTGATATTGAGAATGGCAAGTGCGTACTTGTTCGTCGTGATACCAGAGAAAAGATCGAGATCGACATCGCTGATATCGAGACCAAGGTTCCTGAGCTTCTTGAGACTATCCAGAAGGATATGCTTGAGAGAGCAAGAGAGCACAGAGATGCACATACCTTTGTTGCACACAACATGGAAGAGATGGAGAAGATCTTCTCTGAGACTACCGGATTCGTTAAGACCATGTGGTGTGAGGACAGAGCCTGCGAAGATATGATTAAGGAAAAGCTTGCGGTAACAAGCCGTTGCATGCCTTTCGCACAGGAAAAGCTCGGAGATACCTGCGTATGTTGTGGCAAGCCTGCGACCAAGATGATTTACTGGGGCAAGGCTTACTAAAAATCGTGCATAGTCGCGATTTTACAGCTCACATAAGTGATTGCGAGTCTGATGTTTTACAGGTGTTTATATGAATCTGATTGTAATGGATCTGGAGTGGAACCAGAGCAGCACCGGTCTCGAGCCCGAGGTGGCAAAAATGCCCTTCGAGATTATAGAGATCGGTGCCATAAAACTGAATGAAAGCTATGATATGGTTGGCGAATTCAGTGAGCTTATTAAGCCCATTGTTTACCCGAAACTGTATCATATCACCAGTAAGCTGATTCATCTTCAGATGAAGGAGCTTCAACGGGGAAGAAGGTTCACCGAGGTGGCACCGCAGTTTATTGATTGGTGCGGTGAGGATTACATGATATGTACCTGGGGACCTGCCGATATTACCGAGCTTCAGAGGAATCTGTCCTTTTTCGGACTTCCGCTTCTCAATGATGGACCGGTAGCATATGTTGATGCTCAGAAGCTTTTTGGCCTCGCCTTTGATGAGGACAAAAAAGCAAGACGCAATCTGGAACACGCAGTAGATACTCTCGGAATAGAGAAGGATATTCCTTTTCACCGAGCTTTCAGCGATGCATATTATACCGCCAAGGTATTATCAAGAATCGCTGCAGAACATCCTGAGGTTATGAAGTTCATTTCCTATGATGTTACATATCCTCCCAAGACCAAGGAGGATGAAGTTATAGCCGATTTCGGCACCTACACCAAGTATATTTCAAGGGTGTTTGCGAGCAAGGAAGAGGCACTTACGGACAAAGCCATTATGACAATTGCCTGCAGTGAGTGCGGCAAATCGACCAGGAAGAGAATCAAGTGGTTTACTCCGAACGGTAAGCAGTATATGGCAGCAGGCTATTGCGATAAGCATGGTCTGATCAAGAACCGTATAAAAGTTCAGAAATATGATGATGACACAGTGTGTGTTGTTAAGATAATTAAGCCCATCGAAAATGACGGACTTATGAAGCTTCAGGAAAAATCAGCTAAGGCCGAGGAGCTTCGCAGAAAGAGAAAGGAAGCTGAAAGAAGAGCTCATGCTCAAGACGGAGGCACACAATGACAAATAGAGGAAAATATTATTTAACTACAGCTATAGCATATACTTCAGGCAAGCCCCACATCGGCAATTCATATGAAATAGTAATGGCTGATGCAATTTGCAGAAGCAAGAGACAGCAGGGCTATGATGTATTTTTCCAGACCGGTACCGATGAGCACGGTCAGAAGATTGAGGAAAAAGCAGCTGCTGCAGGTATTTCGCCTAAGGAGTTTGTAGATAATATAGCAGGAATTATTCGTGGAATCTGTGATTCGCTGAATATTTCATATGACAAATTTATTCGTACAACAGATCCCGATCATGAGAAGCAGGTTCAGAAGATTTTCAAGCGTCTCTACGATCAGGGAGATATTTATAAGGGAGCTTACGAGGGAATGTACTGCACTCCTTGTGAGTCATTCTGGACCGAGAGCCAGCTCAAGGACGGAAAATGTCCTGACTGTGGTCGTGAAGTTAAGCCTGCCAAGGAAGAGGCATATTTCTTCAAGATGAGCAAATATGCTGACAAGCTTATGAAGTATTATGATGAGCATCCTGAGTTCATTCAGCCTGTTTCACGTAAGAACGAGATGGTAAACAATTTCCTTAAGCCCGGTCTTCAGGATCTCTGTGTATCAAGAACCACTTTTAAGTGGGGTATTCCCGTAACCTTCGATGAGAAGCATGTTGTATACGTATGGCTTGATGCTCTGACCAACTATATCACCGGTATCGGATATGATGCTGACGGCAACCACACTGAGCAGTACAAGCAGCTCTGGCCCGCAGATCTTCATCTTATCGGAAAAGATATCGTACGTTTCCACACCATTTACTGGCCAATCTTTTTGATGGCACTTGGCGAGGAGCTTCCTACAAAGGTGTTTGGTCACCCTTGGCTCCTTCAGGGTGGTGAGAAGATGAGTAAGTCAAGAGGCAACGTTATTTACGCTGATGATCTTATCTCTCTCTATGGTGTAGATGCGGTTCGTTACTATGTTCTTCATGAGATGCCTTATGAGAACGACGGAACCATCACATGGGATCTTATTACCGAGCGTTTCAATTCAGATCTTGCAAACGTACTTGGTAATCTTGTAAACAGAACAATTTCAATGAGCAATAAGTACTTTGGTGGTGTTGTAACATCTACAGGTGTTACCAGCGCAGGCAATGAGGTAGGCGATTTTGACGCTGATCTCAAGGCTGTTGTAACTGCTGCACGCGACAAGGCTGTTGCCAAGATGGATGCTATGAAGATGACTGATGCCATCGATGAGGTATTTGCTATTTTCAAGCGTGCCAATAAGTATATTGATGAGACCCAGCCTTGGGTACTTGCTAAGGATGAGGCTTCTAAGGATCGTCTTGCTGAGGTTATGTATAACCTTACCGAGGCTATCGTAATCGGAGCTAACCTCCTTATCCCTTATATGCCTGAGACTGCTGATGCGATTCTTGCTCAGGTTAATGCAGAAAAGAGAGACTTTGATGACCTTGACAAGTTTGGACTCTATGAGTCAGGATGCAAGGTAACAGATGCTCCTCAGATTCTTTTTGCACGTCAGGATATCAATGTAATCATGGAGAAGGTTGCAGAGATTCAGGCAGCGCAGAAGGCTGAGTATGAGAGAGAAAACGGAATCACTCCCGAAGCCGAGAAGGTAGAGGAGCCCGTCATTGATATCGAGCCTAAGGAAACCATCACTTATGATGATTTTGCTAAGCTTCAGTTCCAGGTTGGTGAGATTATTGCCTGCGAGGCAGTTCCCAAGTCTAAGAAGCTTCTTAAGAATACCGTTAAGATCGGAAGCCAGGTAAAGACAATTCTTTCAGGAATCAAGTCTTCATACTCTCCCGAGGAGATGGTAGGCAAGAAGGTTATGGTACTTGTTAACCTCCAGCCCAGAGCAATCGCCGGAGAGATGAGCGAAGGTATGCTTCTCTGCGCAGAGGATGCAGACGGTAACCTCGCACTTATGACTCCCGAAAAGGTAATGCCCGCCGGCGCAGAGGTGTGCTAAACACAAGAAGATTTACAAAACGGGGTATAGCGAATGAATAAAGAAGAATTTTACTTTGAGTCCCGCGATGGTGTGAGCCATATTCATGCCGTGAGATATACTCCTGACAACGGGGAAGTCAGGGGCGTATTTCAGATTGTACATGGAATGGCAGAGTATATTGAAAGATATGAAGATATCGCTGAGTATATGACAGCCAGAGGCTTTGTCGTAACCGGTGAGGATCATCTCGGACACGGTAAATCTGTGCCTGAAGGTGGCGTTTACGGATATTTTTGCGAGCAGGATCCCGCAACTGTTGTTGTGCGTGATGTGCACAGACTCAAAAAGATGACTCAGGAGCTCTATCCCGGCGTGCCTTATATTCTTCTTGGCCATAGTATGGGTTCGTTTATTGCCAGAAATTATATTTGCCGTTATGGTACGGGTATTACTGCAGCGGTAATAATGGGTACCGGAATGCAGCCCAAGTTCCTTATAGGAATTTCAAAGGTTCTGGCGGCTTCGCAGAAGCTTTTCTGCGGTGATAAGCATCCCAGCAAATTTATAAACAGTATCGCATTTGGCAGTTACAACAAGCGTATTGAAAAGCCAAGAACCAGCTTTGACTGGCTAAGTGCTAACACCAAAAATGTCGATAAATATATTGAAGATCCTTTGTGTGGAAGACTTTTTACCGTCAATGGATTTAAGACTCTGTTTGAACTGATCAGCAGACTGCTCGATAAGAAAAATATTGCGAACGTTCCCAAGAAGCTTCCGATATTGATGGTTGCCGGCGAGGAGGATCCTGTGGGCAATTACGGTAAGGGCGTTATGCAGGCGCGCGACAGTCTTGCGGCAGTAGGAGTCGAAGATATTACGCTTAAGCTTTATCCGGGACTCAGACATGAGATCCTTAATGAAGACGAACGCGAACAGGTTAAAGAGGATATCTATAATTGGATTATAGAGAAATTGTAAAATTATTTGAGACTACTCCCTATGATTTCAGATGGGCAAGAAAACATGAGTGGAAGTCGGCCATGATGATGTCCTGGAAGACTTTTATGAAGTTTGAGGCTTGCGATTATACTGAAGAGGGTGTAAAGGCCTTTTTTGAATTTATATCCGACGATGATATTTATCGCGCTTTCTTGAACGGAACCTACAAGGTAATGGTGGCGTTGGACGGAGAGCGAATAATAGGTGTCGGATCTCTGAGAAACGTTAATATTCTTTCGCTTCTTTTTGTTGATGAAGAATATCATAAGCAAGGAGTCGGAAGTATTTTGCTCGAGCTTCTTGGAAGCTATGTCAGGGATGAGGAAGGTGAGAAGAAGATGTTTGTGAAGGCAGCACCTTATGCGGTGGATTTTTACAAACATTCGGGCTTTTCCGTAATTGGCAAAGAAATCGAGCACGACGGAATCAGAGTCACTCCTATGGAGAAGACGTTATAGCAGATATATTAGATGGAATGTGAGTATAGGAATGTCAAAGTTTTTTAATCTTAACAATCCGATAGTGAATTTTCTTGGAAGAATCACGGATATTATGATTCTGAATATATTGACTGTTTTGTTGTGTATTCCAGTGGTTACAGCGGGCGCGGCAATCACAGCGGATTACTACTGTTGTCTGAAAATCAGACGCGATGAAGACAGTGGAATTATTAAGATGTACTTCAGATCATTTAGGGAAAATTTCAGACAGTCTACGATATTATTCTTTATTATATTGTTTTTGATGATGATACCAACATTCATGCTGTATGTGGTATTGAATGCATACGGCGAGGCGGCACCTTCGTATATTAAAATCATGCTAGCGATGGCTATACTGACTGTATCGTTCCTTACAATAATGGTATTTCCGGTTCAGAGCAGGTTCAGTAATACGGTATTTAATACGATTAAGTCATCCGTAATTCTTGCTTTTTCAAATCCGTTCAGAACATTACTGATTATTGTTATCACAGTAGCTCCTTTTGTGTTTGCTTGGCTGTACATTATGTTTTTACCGGTTATGATCCTGTTTGGAATTTCGGTTCCGGCATTTATATCGGTAATGCTGTACAATAAGACATTTCTGAAGATGGAAAAAGCAGCTAATGAGGCGTTTGGTGTTCCGGAACCCGGAAGTGATGATGAGCATATTTTCGTAGAGAATAATGATTCCAAGTCGTGAATAGAGTTGTTTTTAACTTTTGATTTATAGTTGTTAACCCGGTTGTTTGATAAATTATTTTGCTTAATAATGAGGTTATCAGATGAAAAAGAGTAAAATCAGAGTAATAGCTATATATGGCGGACATGCTATGCTTGCAGTGATTGCAATTGCGATAGTATTCATGGTGATTTTTGCGAAGAGAATTAACCGTACAATCAGAGAAGATGTTACAGCTGATATAGCAAATGAATTGAAGTATTGTGCGGAGGCATATTCGCGTATGCTGTACGGTAATGCGTCAGCGACTGATTTTATGCGTGATTTCGTGGTTTCAGGAGAAGCTACGGAAGAGGATTTGATTAAGAGTCTGCGTGCGATCAAGCAGACTACCGACTGCTATCAGGTTATGTATGTTACAAAGGATCTGACAGCCTATGACTATGAGAGTGTAAAATATGACTTATCATCGGTAGAGTATGCCGGTATATTTGGATCGGCTGAAAGAGGCTTCTATTATACTTCCAATGATGGACTTAAGAATTCGGAAGCATTGATTATCTATAATCCAATAATAGATGGTTCAGGATCTGCTGTAGCATATGTTATAGAGTTTATGGATATAAACGGTGTGGTTGAAGACCTTTCATCAACCATCAGCTATGGATATTCATTCTATGCGATAATGGACAGTAATAACGAAATCGTTACAATCGTCGGAAGAGATCAGTCTTCGGAGTTCCTTCTGGAGGATTTGGCTGACAGTATCGATGAAAATATGGACAAAGGCAATCCTTCATGGTCGGTTTTGGTTGACAGCTATATTGCTAAGGGCATTCAGAAGGTGGTGCACATTAGTTCCGCCAATGAAGGCAGATATGTTATCAATGCACCGGTGAAGAATGCAAAATGGAATATTATTGCATTTGTAAGTGATTCATATGTTGAGTATGAGCGCGAGCAGAGTACGGCGCCCGTACGAGTTTTGATGATTGAAAATGGACTTATAGTAAGCTTGGTAATGGCTGTTTATATAGTGATTATGATAATCATTTTCATGCACACCCGCGAAACCAAGAAGGAGCTTGAAGGTAAGGCAGAGACTGATCTGCTTACCGGCCTTAACAATAAGCTTACTACAGAGTTAAAGATAGCAGAATATATAAGAGATAATCCCGATGGACAGGGAGTCTTCTTATTAATAGATGTAGATAATTTCAAAAAGGTAAATGATACCATGGGTCATGCCTTCGGTGATGAAGTTCTTCGTACATTGGGTGTTAAGCTTCGCTCGCTGTACAGATCGACAGATATTATCGGACGTATCGGCGGAGATGAGTTCATAGTATTTTTAAGAGATGTCAAGGATGTTACATTCATAGTCAGAGAGGCTAAGAAGCTTGAAACCTTCTTTGAGGATTTCAAGGTGGGCGAGTATGTAAAGTATACCGTGACCGCCAGCCTGGGTGCCGCAGTATACTCTATGGATGGCAATTCGTTTGAAGAATTGTACAAAAATGCAGACAGCGCATTATATGAGGCTAAGCATAAAGGTAAGAAACAGCTGGCATTTTATAATGCAAATCAAAAAGATTTTCTCAAGACTAATGCACAATAGTATATATAATATGTACAAAAGTGTATAAAAAGCGTGCTGCTGTGGTCAAAATAACCACAAATGGGGTATGCGTTTAGACATTTTGACCCCAAAACGCTCGGGTGGCACTGAAATAAGACAAATATTCCAAAATGCACATAAATATTTGTCTATTGTTAGTATGGTAACTAAAGCATCAAAAAGTTATACTGATGCTTGTAAAATTTTCAAACCCTAATTTGAAAGGAGTCATAAAAAAATGGCAGGTTTGTCTTTAAAGAACATTTGCAAGGTATATCCTAACGGCTTTGAGGCTGTTAAGAACTTCAACCTTGAGATTGCTGACCAGGAGTTCATCATCTTCGTAGGACCTTCTGGATGTGGTAAGTCAACTACTCTTCGTATGATCGCTGGACTTGAGGATATTTCTTCAGGTGAGTTAAGAATCGGCGACAGACTCGTTAACGATGTAGAGCCTAAGGA
>DCIR01000060.1:0-321 GCA_002317155.1 Lachnospiraceae bacterium UBA1721 | reverse complement strand
CGCTCTGTATCCTCATATGTCAGTTCGTGATAACATGGCATTCGGTCTTAAGCTTAGAAAGGTTCCCAAGGATCAGATTGATAAGATGGTAAACGAGGCAGCTAAGATCCTCGACCTTACCGCTCTTCTTGATCGTAAGCCTAAGGCTCTTTCAGGTGGTCAGAGACAGCGTGTTGCCATGGGACGTGCTATCGTACGTAATCCTAAGGTATTCCTCATGGACGAGCCTCTTTCAAACCTCGATGCAAAGCTTCGTGTACAGATGAGAATTGAGATTGCTAAGCTTCACCAGAGACTTGGTACCACCATCATCTACGTTAC
>DCIR01000026.1 GCA_002317155.1 Lachnospiraceae bacterium UBA1721 | reverse complement strand
TATATGCAGATAATGGAGGCGAGATATGCATATTTTTGATTATTCTTTTTTGGATGATGGGTTACTTCCAGCAGAAATAGTTAATTTAACATCAACCATTGCTGCATTTAACGCTATATCTGAAACGCGTAAAGACAACAATAAGATTATTTATACAGAATTAGAGAAAATAGCCAGAATACAGTCTGTAAAGGGTTCTAATGCCATTGAGGGTATTATTACAACAGATGCCCGTATTAAAGAAATTGTAGATGGGAATAGTGCTCCGTTAAATCATAGTGAGCGTGAAATAGCGGGTTATAGAGATGCGTTAGATGAAATTCATACATCACATGAGCAGATGTCATTTTCTGAAAATTTGATACTTCATATACATGAATTAATGACTAGCATTGCAGGATATGATTTATCAGGGAAGTATAAGGAAGAAGATAATCTTATTATGGAGATTGATGAAAGCGGCAGACGTAAGGTTCGATTTACTCCGGTGCCTGCGGCAGAGACAAAAGATGCTATGGAGCAGTTGATTTTAGCATATATGGAGGCTAGGGATAATCCGAAGGTGAATAAGTTACTTCTTATACCTTGTGTTGTTTTGGACTTCTTGTGTATACATCCTTTTGGCGATGGTAATGGAAGAGTGTCTAGATTGCTATCGCTCTTATTATTGTATAAAAGTGGCTATGATGTGGGGAAATATGTTTCATTCGAAGAACAAATCAATGAATCAAAGGATTATTATTATAGCGCATTAGAGGAATCTTCAGAAGGTTGGTATACTAATGAAAATTCATATTTTGAATTTATGAAGAACTTTTTGTCTACTCTATATAAGTGTTATAATGAGTTAGACAAGAGATTTTCTACTGTAAATGGCAAAAGACTTAGCAAGACAGAGAGAATTGAGCAAACTGTGTTAAATAGTGTATTGCCGGTTTCTAAATCAGAAATATGTGATATTTTGCAAGATGTAAGCCCAACAACAGTAGAGTCTGTATTAGGCAAAATGGTTAAGACGGGATCTGTCATAAAGTTAGGGCAAGCACGTGCTACAAAGTATGTGAACGCAAAATATATAAAAAAGAACTAAGTGTCGGATATATTGTTTTGATTATTGGGTTCAAATGGGGGTGAGGACAAATGAATTACAAAAATAAGAGAAAATTCACAATGAGTAAAGCGCATAAGTCAAAATTATACAAAGTAATAGCAGTTACTTCCGCAATGGCAATGATATGCGGAATGTCGGCATGTGCGAAGAAAAGTGCCGTTGATTCTGAGACCACAAAAATCGACTATGTGGCTGCAGAGATTGACTATGCTGCTGCAGAAAAGGAATTTATAGAATACCTGAAGGAAGATAAATATTTCTGTAGCGAGATAGACGGGCGATATGACGTCACGGGCGATGGATATGATGATCTGTATGCAGGTTATCTTTGGGGAAGCGGAATGCCGAGAGATGTTCTTACGTTTTATGATCCCGTAAACCATCAGGTATACAATGTGCACGAAGCTGATGATGAATCGGCTTTTCCATACGATTATCATGTGGTAAGTTGTGATGATAAAGGACTTACGGTATCGCGCAACCCTTTTAATGATCACGAGGCAGTAGTGCTCGGAACGGTCAAGCTGATTGACGGCGAAGTAATCTTTGTCGAGAATTAAAAGGAACTGTTTTTGAAATATATATTTCGGATGGACAGTATTATCGGAAGTCTTACAAAAAAATCAAAATTTTTATGATTTGTTCTTGGTGTATTATGAACTCATATATTATAATAAACATATAGAATGCAAAAGTGTCGAGTGCTTATATAAGCAGCGGAAGAACCAATTATTGGGGCGTATCCTGTATAGGAAGGCTACCTCAGCCCAGCCCGTCAGCTAATTTCGTCAGGCAGAGGATTTGCAGCATTATTTGTCATGCGTGCTATTCATCCTGCCACCTTTATGGTGGTTTTTTGCGTTATATAGGATTGATTGAAAGGAGAACAAACACATGGCAAAGAAAAACATTTTGGATTATTCAACAAAGCAGAAAGATATCTGCTTAAAAAACGACAATATCACAGAGAATATGTACGAGAAGTACTCTGTAAACAGGGGGCTTAGAGACATTAATGGAAAAGGTATATTAACAGGACTTACCAACATTTCAAAAATTACATCTATGAAAAATGTAGATGGAGTGAATGTACCTGTTGAAGGAGAATTGTGGTATAGAGGTTATAAAGTTAACTCGTTAATTGATGAAATAAAGCCTGGGGAGTTCGGCTTTGAGAAAGTAGCATATTTGCTTTTGTTTGGTAAAAAACCAACGGATAAAGAATATGCTGAATTTACGAAAATAATATCTGAAAATCGCACATTACCCACCAACTTCACGCGTGATGTTATAATGAAGGCTCCGTCTAAGGACATCATGAACAGTATGACCAGGAGCATACTTACGCTGGCATCATATGATGAGAATATATCTTCTATGGCTTTGGAAGATTCCATAAGACAATGTTTATTGTTAATTGCACAGTTTCCTATGTTGGCAATATATGGATATCATGCATATAATCACATTGAAAATTATGACAGTATGTTTATTCATAGACCTGATCCGAACCTTTCAACAGCCGAAAACATATTGCGTATGTTAAGACCGGATAAAAAGTACACGCCAATTGAAGCCCATATTCTTGATATTGCTCTTATACTTCATATGGAACATGGCGGAGGAAATAATTCAACGTTTACAACAAGAGTAGTAACGTCCGCAGGTACAGACACATATTCTGCCATTGCAGCGGCTATGTCTTCGCTTAAAGGTCCTAAACATGGTGGCGCTAATATCAAAGTGATGGAAATGATGAAAAATATCAAAGAAAACATAAGCGATACAACGGATCGAGATGAAATCCGAGAATATCTTTCTAAGATGTTAGCAGGTGAAGTCTTTGACAATAAAGGGCTAATATACGGATTAGGTCATGCCGTTTATTCCTTATCAGATCCACGAGAAATTATTTTTAAGGAATATGTTAAAGAACTTGCTCATAATAAGGGTAAGGATTCAGATATGGAACTATATAACATTGTTGAAGAAGAGGGCCTAAAACTTATAAATTCCAACAGACATATATATAAAGGTGTGTGTCCGAATGTGGATTTCTACAGTGGCTTTGTGTATGACATGCTTGACATTCCGGTTGAACTTTATACACCTCTTTTTGCGATTGCGAGAATTGTAGGCTGGAGTTCACACAGGATAGAAGAACTTATCTGCATGAATAAGATAATCCGTCCTGCATATATGAGCGTTATGAAAGAATTAGAGTAATATCTGTATTGGAATATGCGTTGGATTATATTTCAAAAAACAATCCGAATATATGAATGTGATATCGTAAGAATTACTCATAAAGACGTGGAGAGCGAAGATGTCTATATTCAGCAAGAATTCAATCCTTCCGAATTTGAGAAATGGCTTGATATGTTGCAATAATGACAGATTTGTAAATTGAATTTTCTTGAGCCACCTCGTTAGCCCGAATAATCGGAAGAATGATTTTTTATCATAAGATCTAAAGAAAATTAAAAGTCTCTTATTTTATAGGAAAATTGTAGAAGGAGAATAACCATATGAAGATGTTTTATTCGTTGGTTGCGATACTTTTGGTTGTTACGTCGCTTACAGCCTGTGGCACGGGGGGAAATTTCTACACAAAAGATGATATTATGAACAAAACAGGTTGGACAAATTGTTCTGAACGTGAGTTTACTTTTGGCAAAAATATCAAATGCGACAATTATTGGTATGCCGGGACAAGAAACACCAACTATGACTATTTAGATTTTTATGTTTTTGATTCTGAAACAGATGCCCAAAAAGCTTTGAACTATATCAAAGAAGACTGGTTCATTAAAATTGATTTTGAGGATGATGACAGTGCCAGAGGATATTTGGCTGCTGTTTGCGATGGATCTCTTGACACATATGTTCATCGTATAGGTAACGTAATAATAACGGCCGAAATAAGTGCTTATTCCGAATGGGCATCTTCTCCGGATGGACCGGCTCCTCAACCGTATGTGAATGATGATTTGATTGATGTAATAAATAATTTTTAGATATTGAATGAGGGAAAGATGTGTTTGAGTATGAAAAAAGTAATACTGTTAATTTTTTATTACTTGTTTCATTATAGACAATGCAAAAAAGCTTTGTGAACAATGTGTATATAGCAAAGCATGATTTTGATTATTCGTGCTAGGCAAATTTGAATTTGTGGAGGAAGGTGAGAGCGTATGAAAATATTAATATTCAATGGCGGACCACACAAAGGGAATACATGGCGGCTGACTTTGGCTGCAAAGAAGTATATCCATAAAATTGATAATAAGGCGATATACTTTAGACATATATAGTTCTGGCTGAATTGGTGGATTGAATGGATGGTTACTTATAAGCAGGTTAAGAAGGATTTTGCGGAAAAATCTTGCCGCAGATGTATTAACTCAAGGTTAGGGATTAATCTAAAAAGGAAGGATATTATTTATTGTCCATATCCTTCTGGACCTGTAATAAAGAAATAATAATTTATTATCAAAATAGAGGTGTGACATGGAAACTAGATTATATAAAAAAGAAGATGTAATAGAATTAAATGAACAAAATGTTATGCAAATTTTTCAAGATTGTTTGATGAATGAAAATACCCCTAAAGAAAATCTATTGGAATATAGATTTGCCGATAATCCAAATGTTCCATTAAGTAAATTTGATTACTATAAATTAAAAGAAAATAAAAATAAATTAGAATATTTAGTTGGACAATTATTTTATACACATAATTTAAGAGATAATTATGTTACTTTTACTACATCTGTTGGTGCAGTTAATTATAAAAATGAAGCATGGACAAAAAATCCTAATGTATTATATGCTTTTTACTATTTAACAACTTCACAATTGGTTATTAGCCAATTTACACCAAGTGGGATAACAAGAATTATTGATACAAAAAGTACCATACCAACTTTATCACCTAACGATCCTGAATTTGCTGAATGGAGTAAAACTCATATTGAACAATAAGGATCGTCATATTAATGACTGGCGGAACAGAAATATCTCCTCAATGACCCACCAAAAATGATGCATCTATAAAGATGAGCAGTGAAATTAATGAATTATTTAATAAGGATGTCTTCTTCGGAGATGGAAGGTTTCTTGATTATAAAGATGCCTATTATTTTTATGATACATATTTTAGGTTCCGATTTACGAAACTAGTAAGTTGAATTTTGATTATATTATTATCCATATTGGAAAAACTAATTTATTTCAGAGTATTATGAATTTAGGGTGAGTTATTCGAATGATAAATTCGAATAACTCACCCTAAAATTATATTTCAATTGCGATTTAGGGTGAATTAATGTAAAATACAAATTGAAATTGCACCCTAAAAAGGAGAATTAAATGAGCAATATCGAAGTAATACAAAAACTATTAAACGAAAAGGCTGATATACAGGCCCAGATTAATGTTTCAACCTTTGATGGAAGTATTGAGGTTAAGATAGTAAATGATCAAAAATATATCTACGTCAGAAAACGAGAGGCAGGAAAATATAAATCAACCTATGTAGATAAATATTCTGAAGAACTGTATGCGGTGGCGGTCAACCAGTCACAGCAGATAAGAGCAGCAAAAAAGCAGTTAAGGAAGATAGAAAAAGAACTTGCTGAACTTGGTTATGAAGAGAATGAGCTTTCACCAAGAGTAAGATTGAATATTGATTTTGCGCGAGCAAATGTAAAAAGTCTGATTTATGATCAAGCAGTGCTTGAAGGTGTTTCAACTACATTTCCTCAAACAGAAACTATTCTTGAAAATGGAATAGTAAATGGAGTTAAAGCAAGTGATGTTCAAAAGATTTTGAATTTGAAACGTTCATGGGAATTTATTGTGGATCCTGATGTAGTAGCCTCTGCTTGTAACTTTTACCTTATAAGCCATATCGCAAGACTGGTTAATGAAGGATTTTATGAAAATGGAGGTTCGGTTAGAAGCGTTCCTGTTACCATTGGAGGCTCAAGTTATGTGCCACCTATTCCCAATGAGTTAGATGTTAAAGAAAGCATAGACCGCATAATTAGTGCTACGTTTGATGATATTGATAAAGCGATAGAACTGACTCTCTATTGTATGAAAACACAAATTTTTATTGATGGAAATAAAAGAGCTTCAATCATATTTGCAAATCATTTTATGATACAAAGAGGGCTTGGATTACTTGTGGTTCCAGAGAGTATTGTTCCGGAATTTAAGACTCTTTTAGTTGCATATTATGAGGGAAGAGATGAAACAGCAATTAAGCAGTTCTTGAAAGAAAAATGTTGGCGTCAATTCTAATATATGTTGAAATAGTTTACTTGGATAGCAAAAATCGGGGACTAATGAACCTATTACACACATTAACGCACTAATGTTATGGGCCACCTCGATAGACAGAATTACCGGAATAATAATACACAGATAAATCCCAGCTGTGCGAGCTGAAGATGGTAAGTTTTGATAATATGGTGCAGTTGATTTTTGAATGGAGGAAATAATTTGCGTTTTACATTTTGCCCACACTGTGGAACAAAACTTATAGGAAAAGAAATTGGGGATGAAGGTGTTATTCCATATTGTGAATCGTGCAATATTCCGTTATGGGATATGATTACAACCAGTATTATTGCAGCGGTTGTAAATGAATATGATGAAGTCGCTTTATTACGACAGAATTATGTTTCCGCGACAAAATATGTATGTGTCGCAGGAATTATGAAAATAGGCGAATCGGCGGAAGAAACTGTTATTCGTGAAGTGAAAGAAGAAATCGGACAAGATGTTGATAGATTGGAATTTATAAGTAGTTATCCTTATGAGAAAAAAGAAATGTTAATGTTAGGATACAAGGCTGCTGTAAAGAAGAAAGACTTTGTACTATCTAGTGAAGTGGACTCTGTTGAATGGGTAAAATTTAGCGATGCATTAAATAAGCTTAGAGAAGGAAGTATCGCATGGCAACTTGTAAAGACTGTAATCGAAAAATAAATTTTGCTAATAAAACTTAGGATATAATTTTGAAAGATAATACGGGCTGCATGGACAATCGTTTTACTTGGTACACCCCCTGAGAATTCTTCTTTAAAAGCTACATTTACAAATATGGAAGATTTATACTATGTGTGTAATTGTTTTTTATATATTATTTTGTATAATAAGTAAAAAACAGTAGGAGGACTTACAAATGGTTGCATTTTTAAGATTAAGAAATATCTAACGGCATGAAACTCTGAAAGTAGTTTCGTGCCTGCTTGTGACACTAAAAACTATTTTAAGGAGAAAAGTTATGATATTTCAGGACAATATAATTAAAGAATATTTGAAAAACGTATATTTTATTACAGGTACCCCTTGTGGAGGCAAAACTACTGTAACCAGAGCATTAGGAAAGAAATATGATATTCCGGTGTATGTTATTGACGATCAGTTTACAATTCATCAGTTAAAGTCTGATGAAGAACACCAGCCCTGTATGAATCGACAGTTTAAGGATGCCGATGAATTTTTCGGAAGAAGTGTTGAAGAGTATAGAAACTGGTTAATCGGAAATAGCAGAGAACAGCTGGATTATGTGTTGTTAGACCTTATAAAGCTCTCGCAGGATAGAATAATATTATGCGATTTACATATCTCGGCAGAAGAAGTTCTAAAGATAACGGATTCTTCGAGAATTGCATTTCTCATAAGAAAGCCGGACGAGCTGGTGGAAGAGTATAGCAATCGTCCGGATCATGAGGGCTTTAGAAACTTTATTCACAGTGCTTCCGATTATGACAAGGCGGCTCAGACCTGTAATGAAACGTTATATTCGCTGAATATAGACTTCTACAATTATATAAAAGAAAGTGACTTCTTCTGGTTGGAACGTGATAATACGAGAAGCGTCGAGGAGACTGTGCAACTGGTTGAGCAGCATTTTGGTTGGAGCCTGCTTGATGATTTTTCTATTCAGAAAGTGGATGCCGGAACAGCGCTGAACAATGAATTGTTAGAGTTCATTGAAAACTGTTCATGGGATGAAGTAAAAGCTCATCTGACAGATGTAATCAAGAGTAATTCTTTGACAGAATGGGAGTCGTTTTTCGTCGCTAAGGTGAATGGTAAAATAGTCGGAATGGCATCTGTCATGAAGGAAGATTATTATCCTTTGCCGGAAGTGAGCCCGTGGGTGTCTTCATTGTTTGTGACAGAAGAATATCGTGGTCATAGAATAAGTGGTAAGCTCATAGCGTATGCAAATGATTATCTTGCTCGATTAGGCTTTATGAAAAGCTACATTCCTACAGAATATGTGGGATTATATGAAAAGTACGGATATAATTATGTAATGGATATTACAAATTATGGCGGTGGAGTAGATCATCTATACGAAAAATATATTAAATAGAATCGAAAGATAAACTTATCTTGGGCTTGGTACGATTGCGATGGCAATTGTACCGAGCCTTTTGTATAATTGAGTAAGAGCTGAGAATATGCTAGAAATAGCAAAGGCTACTTGCGAAACAATTTAGGGCGAAATATTGGGGAGAGTGACAATGAAGAAAAAATACTTTGCATGGATTGCATTATTGTTAATGATGTGTGTTGTTACCGGCTGTGGCAATTCGAAGACCGGGCAATCAACAAACATCAAGGTTGATGATCCCGATTATTATGATAATGTGCCACCTACAGGAATGGGATTTGATTTAAGTAATGAAGATGTTTTTGAAACAGGATATTATCATGTAATGTTCGATACATTCTATAGCGCGGTTATTTATTTCGAATCAAATAACGAACAGGATTCTGATATTGAATGGGCGGTTTATATTACAGATCATGAACTGAACGATGAAGAGATAGATGAATTATTGAATCAGGAGCCAATTGCAATCAATGAAGGCTCAGCAGATATCAATGCAGAACAATGGATATATGTATTTTGTAATATTAATTCTAAAACATCAGCAAGTCCTACTAACTCAACATTTAAGTTATATAGTTTAAGGGATTATGCGTGATTTGATAGGCGATTTGTCTGAATAGTTGTGTGTTTGATTTATAAAATATAGATTCACTAAATTGATTTTCAAAGACATAGGATATGGATGAAAGAATACAAGAACATTAATAATATAATCTATAAATTACATTTGTTTTGGATTCCAAGGCTTATAGTATGGGGAATGATTGGTCCATTTATGTTCTCTGTTTTGTGTATGATACCATTGGTTATCTTTGACAGGGAATTAGTAGGTAATCCGGGTATCGTGATTCTGGGCACATTAGTATTTGCCGCTTTTTTAATTGGCGTCGGTGTTGGGATTATGAGCCGGATATGTAGGAGATGGAAAAAAGAAAACCATATTGAACAGATAGTGGCAAAGGCAGTGGAATATGGAATTTACACCGGGGGAGATTATCTAAACGAAATCGAACAGGATCTTAATCGAGGATATGCTTACGCGAAGAACTATCTTGGGATTTCAAATAATTATATTTACGGAATAGAACTGAATAATCAGGCGAATAGTTTTATGCCTGTTGTAATACCCAGGAATCGTATTGTTGGAATAGCTTATGATATGTCTTCTCATAATGCATTGGTGGCGGGCTCAGGTATTCATATCACCAAATTTTTAGATGGTGGATATAATGTATATCTGGATAATGGTAAGACTGTTGTGATAGCTTACGGATATAAATTCGGTATTCCCAAGGGTGTAGAAGCTATAAGAAAGGCTGGGTTTAACGTTGGCAGAGTCGATAGGCGGTAAGAGGATTTTAAGATGAATGATAATGATCTTGTATGGGAAGAGGTTAGTGTAAATCATCTGGTGCAGGATGAATATATAGATTTTAGGGAAGTGGACTACAGATTGCCGGATGGTAAGATCGGTCCGCCTTACTATAATTACAGCAGAAAAGATTATGTTATTGTGCTGGCTTTGGATGAGGAAGGAAAATATATCTGCGTAAAACAATTCAGACATGGGGTGAGAGAGGTTACTACAGAGTTTCCGGCCGGAGGTATCGAAGCAGATATGTTGGCATCTTATTCAAAATCAGGTAAGCCGGAGTCGTTTTATGACTTGGCTATGGATGCCGCCAAACGTGAACTCAGAGAAGAAACCGGTTATGGTTCTGACGAATGGATGCATCTGATTACAGTACCATCTAATGCTACAATGGCTGATAATTATGCCTTTATCTATGTGGCTAAAAACTGCAAGCGCATCAGCGGTCAGGAACTTGATGATACTGAGTTCGTCGATGTATATCTATATACGCCCGAGGAACTTGATGAACTGATAAAAAACGGCAACTTCCAGCAGGCAATACATATAATGGCATTGGAAATGTGTAAGAACAAGGGCTTGGTATAGAATAATTGGCATATATAAGGGATGGTATTCTATGGAAGAAAAAACATTTATGCGCGAGGCGACTAAGGTTTCGATGGTTAGTATCGTAGGTAACCTTGTTTTGTCGCTCTTAAAACTGTTGGCAGGAATCTTTGCTTCTTCGGGAGCTATGATATCTGATGCGGTTCATTCTGCATCGGACGTATTCAGCAGTATCATCGTAATAATCGGAGTCAGAATTTCGTCTAAGGAATCAGACAGAGAGCATCCATACGGTCATGAAAGGCTTGAATGTGTTGCGGCTATCGTGCTTGCTACTATTTTGGCAGGAACAGGTATAGGTATTGGATATACTGCTGTTCAAAAGATTATCGGAGGCAAGTATGAAGAACTAGCGGTTCCGGGAATGCTTGCGCTTATAGCAGCGGGGGTATCGATTGTCAGTAAGGAGGCTATGTTTTGGTATACGAGATGGTATGCCAAGAGATTGGACTCGCCTGCAATTATGGCAGACGCATGGCATCATCGTTCGGATGCGCTTTCATCAATCGGAGCATTAATCGGTATAGGTGGAGCAATGCTCGGATATCGTATCATGGAGCCCATCGCCAGCGTAGTGATATGTATATTCATTTGTAAGGCTGCTTACGATATATTTAAGGATGCTGTTGACAAGATGGTCGATAAGTCTTGTGACGAAGAATTTGAAAATGAACTGAGGGAGATAATACTTAAGCAGGAGGGAGTTCGCGGATTAGATTTATTACAGACCAGAATGTTTGGTAACAAGATTTATGTTGATATAGAGATTGCAGCGGATGGGGATAAGACCTTAAAGGAGACTCATGGTATAGCTGAAAATGTTCATAATAAGCTTGAGGAAATGTATCCTAAAATTAAACACATAATGGTCCATGTTAATCCTTTTGAGGAAAAAAACGGCTAAAAAGGCCTCAAAATGGCAAATAGTTTATAAGTTTTTTATAAATTTTATTTTTCTTTATGTATTTATACATAATCTTGTAAAAAAACGATGTTATCATTAAACTATCAAAACAAGGGAAAACAAACCCGAGTTAATCCGATATAATGTTCGCTAAATGCGAACTTCCAATAAATCTCTCTCCTTTTTTAAAAATCCTGCTGTGAAGTGGGATTTTTGATTTTAAACAAAAGTTTTTAATAAAAGTAAAGAATAAAAAGTCCAAAGCATGTAGAAAAAGAAATAATAAGTTTGGTCATCTTTTTAGCGGCACTGTGTGTTACAATCTATTAGTGTCACTTATAAGGATGACCTTTTTAATTGTGGCAAATGATTAATGGATATTTAGTGGTGAGGAAGTATATGGCGACATATAGGGATAATACAAAAAAGATTAATATTGGCGGAAGAGTTATCGGAGGAGGCAATCCGATTGCTATTCAGTCAATGACAAATACCAGAACCGAGGATGTGGAAGCTACTGTTGCGCAGATTCTTGCACTGGAGAAGGCCGGCTGCGAGATTATCAGAAGCACTGTGCCAACCATGGAGGCGGCGCTTGCTTTTAAGGAGATTAAAAAGCGTATTCATATTCCGTTGGTAGCGGACATTCATTTCGATTATAAGCTTGCGATAGCAGCAATCGAGAACGGTGCAGATAAAATAAGAATTAATCCCGGCAATATCGGATCAAAGGATAGAGTGGCTGAGGTTATAAAGGCGGCAAAAGAAAGAAACATCCCTATAAGAGTAGGCGTTAATTCAGGTTCGCTTGAGAAGGAACTTGTGGCAAAGTATAACGGTGTGACAGCAGAGGGGATTGTAGAGAGCGCTATCGACAAGGTTCGTCAGATTGAGGATCTGGGCTATGATAATCTGGTTATCAGCATTAAGTCTTCAGATGTGCTTATGTGTGTGCGCGCGCATGAACTATTGGCAGGAAAGACGCCTTATCCATTACATGTAGGAATTACAGAATCGGGAACTGTTACAAGCGGAAATATTAAGTCATCGATTGGACTGGCACTTATACTGAATCAGGGAATAGGTGATACCATAAGAGTATCGCTTACCGGTGATCCTGTTGAAGAGATTAAGTCTGCTAAGCTTATTTTACGAACTCTTGGATTACGCAAGGGTGGCATCGAGGTCGTTTCGTGTCCTACCTGCGGAAGAACCCGTATAGATTTGATTGGGCTTGCTCAGAAAGTAGAGAACCTGGTGCAGGATTATCCCCTGGATATTAAGGTGGCTGTAATGGGCTGCGTTGTTAACGGACCCGGAGAAGGTAAGGAAGCCGATCTGGGAATTGCCGGAGGAATAGGCGAGGGCCTTTTGATGAAAAAGGGAGAGATTATTCGCAAAGTACCTGAGGCAGAATTGTTGGATGCTCTCAAGGCAGAGCTTGATAGTTGGAGTTAGTATTTAGTTTTTTATGGACGCAAAGGCTTTTTTTGAAGTATTCCAGTCATTGGAATTAAAACAAAAATCTAAAGATTTTCTTGAGGAAACCTATGTAACCAAAGTTTCTTCGGTTAAGGGTAAGGATATGATGCGTGTCTATATCGATAGCTCACATCTTATTCCGAAAGATATAATATTCGAAGCTGAGAATGCAATGGAATCTCAGCTTTTTCGTAGTGCCGGTTTGACTGCCAAAATTATTGAGCATTTCAAGCTGTCTTCTCAGTATAATCTTGAGACTTTATTCAAGGCGTACAGAGAGAGTATGGAGGCCGAGCTTCAGGCGATTTCGGTCATTTTGTTTAATGCGCTTCATACGGCAAGGATTAGTTTCCCCGGAGAAAATAAAGTTCATATTGAGATAGAGGATAACTTTTTATATAAGAGCAAAGAGCATGAGCTCGAAGAATATATTGAAAAGATTGTGACCGAGCGTTGCGGAATGGATATATTCCTGTCTTTTGATTATTATGAGCCGGAGTTTGTCGATTATGAAAAAGAAGACAGCTTGAAGGTTGCTATGCGCGTAAGAGAGATCGCAAAACGCGCGGGAATCGGCGTTGAAAAAGAGACGGTTTATATCGGTAATGTGGCCAAGAGCAACACAAACGCAGAGCAGGGAACTGATGGCGCAAAGGCAGAAGTCTCTGCAAATTCAGATGCTGCGGGTAAGGCTGCCACAGCTAATGCGGGCGGAACCAATACAGGAGCGAATGGTGGAGTCAATGCTGCCGGTTCAGCTAATGCTGCAGGAGAGAAGAAGGCTGATGCAGGTAAGCCCGCCGGTGAGAATAAATTCCAGAAGTTTTCTGATTATAAGAAGGGTGGAAACGGAAGCTTTGGCGGCGGACGTCGTATGATGGACGGTGAGATTAAGCGTTCCGACAATCCAGATGTTATATATGGCAGAGATATTGATCCTGATGCAGCGACACTCAAAATTGTTGAGATCGTCGGTGAAATCGGGGAGATCGTTATTCGCGGTCAGGTATTATCTTCAGATTCAAGAGACATCAAGAATGAGAAGTCTATCTTTATGTTCGATGTGACTGACTTTACCGATACGATTACGGTAAAAGTATTCATCCCTACTGAAAAGAAGGGTGAGATGACCGGTGGTCTTAAGAATGGTACCTTCGTAAAGATTAAGGGCGTTGCGCTTCTCGATAAATTTGATCACGAAATAACAATTCAGTCGGTGGCAGGAATTCAGAAGATTCCTGATTTTACCAGCAGCCGTAAGGATATGGCGGTGCACAAGCGTGTTGAACTTCACTGCCATACCAAGATGAGCGATATGGATGCGGTCTCTGAGCCGAAGGATATAGTTAAGTGTGCCTATAAGTGGGGACATAAGGCTATTGCGATTACTGATCATGGTGTTGTGCAGGGATTTACCGATGCCAATCACTGCTGGGATGATTTGTGGAAGGCTGAGAAGGGTAAGAGAGCGGAGGCAGGAGATACCAGTCCTGACCGCCAGGATTTCTTCAGAGTGCTGTACGGCGTAGAGTGCTATCTTGTAGATGACCTTGTGCAGATTGTTACAAATGACAAGGATTACGGTTTTGATGAAACTTTTGTGGTTTACGATATCGAGACTACAGGATTTTCGCCTGTAAATGACTGTATTATAGAGTTCGGTGCGGTTAAGGTGTCCGGCGGTAAGATAATTGACAGATTTTCTACCTTTGTCAATCCCGGAAGACCTATTCCTTATGAAATTGAAAAGCTAACATCCATCACAGATTCAGATGTAATGGGCTATGAGGGTATAGATGTAATTCTCCCGCAGTTTTTGGAATTCTGCGAGGGCTGTGTTCTTGTTGCGCATAATGCTGAGTTTGATGTTAACTTTGTAAAGCAAAAATGTAAGGATCTTGGTCTGGAAAGTGATTTTACCTATTTGGATACATTGAAGCTTTCGAGAGTTCAGTTACCGGGACACAGCAGATTTACACTTGATGCTGTAGCGAAAATATTAAACATTTCACTGTCTCATCACCACAGAGCAGTAGATGATGCAGAGTGTACCGCGCTTATTTTCATTCGTCTGATGAATCAGCTTTCATCAGAAGGTATGACTAAGCTTGCAGAGATTAATGATAAGGCAAATAAGAGTGATGAAGCCATCGCTAAGATGCGCTCACATCACTGTATCATTTTGGCTAAAAATGATTTGGGAAGAATTCATTTGTATCATTTGGTAAGTGAATCACATCTGAATTACTTCAGCGGAAGATTCCCTATTGTGCCCAAGAGCAGAGTAGAACATTTCAGAGACGGACTTATCGTCGGAAGTGCCTGCGAAGCAGGTGAATTGTATGAAGCTATCGTTGAAGGGCAGACTGAGGAACAGATTTCACGTATAGTTGATTTTTATGACTATCTGGAGATTCAGCCTGTCGGCAACAATGCTTTTATGATTGATGCGATGAGCAAGAACAGGGAGACCGGTGAAAGCAGTAAGAGATATCCAAATATTAATTCACTTGATGATATCAGAGACCTGAACAGAAAGGTTGTTGCGCTTGGTGAGCAGTTCCATAAGCCTGTTGTTGCAACCTGCGATGTTCATTTCCTTAATCCTGAGGATGAGATATACAGACGTATTATTATGGCCGGTAAGGGCTTTGATGATGCGGACAGACAGCCCCCTCTTTATCTTCATACCACTGACGAGATGCTTGAGGAATTCAGTTATCTCGGAAGCGAAAAGGCGAGGGAGGTTGTTGTCACCAATACCAATATGATAGCAGATATGTGCGAGACGATATCGCCTGTTCGTCCTGATAAGTGTCCTCCTGTTATTCCAAACAGTGACCAGATGCTTACGGATATCTGTTATAACAGAGCGCATGAAATATATGGACCTGATCTGCCTGATATAGTGGATAAGCGTTTGAAGAGAGAGCTTAATTCGATTATTTCGAACGGATATGCCGTTATGTATATTATTGCGCAGAAGCTTGTTTGGAAGTCGGTTGAGGATGGTTATCTGGTTGGATCGCGTGGTTCGGTAGGTAGCTCGTTTGTTGCGACCATGTCCGGAATTACAGAGGTTAATCCGCTTAGCCCTCATTATATTTGTCCACACTGTCACTTCGTTGATTTTGACAGCGATCTGGTAAAAGAATACGGTGGAAAGGCCGGAGTAGATATGCCTGACAGAGACTGCCCTAATTGCGGACAGCCACTTATTAAGGAGGGCTTTGATATACCGTTTGAGACCTTCCTTGGATTCAAGGGAGATAAGGAGCCTGATATCGACCTTAATTTCTCGGGAGAGTATCAGGCCAAGGCACACAAATATACAGAAATTATTTTCGGCTCGGGACAGACCTTCCGCGCGGGAACCATATCCGGTCTCGCTGACAAGACTGCATTTGGATACGTTAAAAAATATTATGAGGAGCACGATCAGCACAAGCGTGCTTCGGAGATAAACAGAATCGTACAGGGATGTATGGGGGTAAGAGTAAGTACCGGTCAGCATCCCGGTGGAATCGTAGTATTGCCCGTAGGAGAGGATATTTGCTCATTTACTCCTGTTCAGCATCCTGCGAACAAGCCTGTTCCTACAATAACAACACATTTCGATTATCACAGTATTGACCATAACCTGCTCAAGCTTGATATTCTCGGGCACGATGATCCTACCATGATTCGTATGCTACAGGATATTACAGGACTTGATCCTGTTAAGGATATTCCGCTTGATGGTCCCGATGTAATGAGCTTGTTCCAAAATACGGAAGCACTTGGAATTACTCCGGATGATATTGGCGGTACCAAGCTGGGTGCGTTGGGTATACCTGAGTTTGGTACAGATTTTGCTATGCAGATGGTTATCGATGCACAGCCTCAGTCCTTCTCGGATCTGGTAAGAATCTCAGGATTGTCACACGGAACCGATGTATGGCTCGGCAATGCGCAGGATTTGATCAGAGATGGTATCGCTACTATTTCTACAGCAATATGTACACGTGACGATATTATGACTTATCTGATTTCCAAGGGTGTAGAGCCTGAGAGATCATTTAAGATTATGGAAAATGTACGTAAGGGAGTAGTTGCTAAGGGAAAATGCGGACAGTGGGATGAATGGGTAGAAGATATGAGGGCCCACGATGTACCTGAATGGTATATAGGTTCCTGCAAAAAAATCGCATATATGTTCCCGAAGGCCCATGCGGCCGCATACGTTATGATGGCATGGAGAATTGCTTACTGTAAGATTCATCGCCCTCAGGCATATTATTCAGCGTATTTTAGTATCCGTGCCAAGGCATTTTCATATGAGATTATGTGTCAGGGTAAGGCACACCTTGAAGGTATGCTCAATGATTACAAAAAACGTAAGGAAGCTGCTTCAAACCGTGAACCCGGTGCAGTGCCGCTCAGTAACAAGGAAGATGCACAGCTTTCGGATATGAGAATAGTGCAGGAAATGTATGCGCGTGGATTTGAGTTTGTTCCGATTGATTTGTTCAAGGTTAAAGCAAGACTTTTCCAGGTGATGGATGATGGAAGAGTAATGCCATCGCTTACAAGTATTGAAGGCCTGGGTGAAAACGCAGCAGACTCAATAGTTGAAGCTGCAAAGGGTGGCCCCTTCCTTTCCAAGGATGACTTTAAGGAGAGGGCACATGTCGGTCAGACAATTGCGGATAACCTAAGTCGACTTGGTATTCTGTCCGGAATACCGGAGAGCAATCAGATCAGCTTGTTCGATTTTATTTAGTTTTTATGCAATATTCCGTCAAGTACCGGGATGCAGGTTATATAAGCGTCCCGGTGCGTTGGCTGAGATTGTTTATTATGACTTTGAATTACCTATTGTGACTCTGTAATAAGTGGTAGAAAAAGCATTCAAAAAATTTTTTCAAAAAAATGAAAAAAGTGCTTGCATTATTCTAAACCTTGTTGTAAGATAAACAAGTCGCTTGGGTGCGACACCGAAATGGCTGGTTGGTCAAGGGGTTAAGACGCCGCCCTCTCACGGCGGAATCAGGGGTTCGATTCCCCTACCAGCTGCTCTATATTTTATATAGCCCAACCCAAAGAAAACTTGAGTCTGACTCAAGTCTTTTTCTTTTTACGGGATCTTTAGATCAGATATCATAATTGTATTTCTATCAGACGTTGCAGCTCAGTATTATGAGCTGCTTTTTTGTAATTGTTCCCTATGTATAAAAGGTATTATATTGAACTGTGCACTTTTAACAAAAGCCTTGAAAACAGGCTTTTTTTATTGGTCGGAATTCATAATTTGGTTACAAAATTATTATATTTTTTAAATATATTAAAAATTTTAAGGATATATTAAAATATTTCATTGTACTGCTCTTTATTTTGATCTTATGGTGGGGGATATATCGGGATTTTTAGGAGAATCGGAACCCATTTTTTTCAGATAATGTAAGAGAAAATTGACAGATTGTGAGGGTTTAAAGATGGATGAGATTTTACAGCTTGAGGACATCAATCAGGTAAGTGATAAAAATGGCAAATTGTATTCATTTTTGGATGGTTTTATAACCACACTTTCTGATTTCCATGAAGAATATGAGAATCAGCTTGCGAATCGTGACAAAGAAATTGGCGAACAGCTTGAAAACCACAGAACCTATCTGCAGAAGCTTGATGATGACAGAGAGGCCAAGTTCACCAAGTATACCAATAGCTTCAGTAATTATGTTCAAAAGAACATGAGAGAAATTGAGCGCCTCGAGGATGAGTATGAGACTCTTCGTTCACGTCAGAAGACTGATGCAAGTGATGCTGAGAAGAAGAGCTCGATTGAATTTAACAGCAAGATGAAGACTTACTGTCTCGGACCTCTTACCGATGCTGAATCCATTTTAAGAAAATGCGAGCAGACTGTGCCCAACAATCTTTATTATTATGTCAGCAATACCTCACGCTTTGTAGCAAAGTGGGAGGATGAGCAGACAAGAGTTGTCCCGGGTGAGTATGTAATTGATTTTGCCAATAACAATGAGTGTATCATTGATTATATTAAGGAAATCAGAATTTCAATGCAGCTTTTTGAAAGCCATAACGCAAAGCTTTCAGAGTATAAGGCGACTTCTAAGATTGAGGGTGTTGCCTGGGCTGACAGAAAGAAATATGTAGAGTCTTTGGTTGATGAGATGATTATCATTGCAGGTAGAGTTTACAGACTTTATGCAATGAGTGAGGATATCAAGAAGGAAGCAAAAGAGTACTTCGGTGGTATTAAGAAGAATTCAATCAACAATATGCGTGATGCAAATGTATCAGGTGTTGAAGAAGCTGAGAAGGCTGTTGCAGACAAGAAAAAGGCTGTAGCTGCAGAGATTAAGCTCAATATGACCAAGTACAATCGCGATATTGATGAGCTCAACAGAAAGTATTACGAAGAGAGCACGACCAAGAGAGCTCTTTTTGCGCAGGAAGAGATAGAACTTAAGGAAAAGTGGGATGGTATCGTTACAGAGAGACTTTCCAGATTCTACAACGATATGGAGACTATTTATCCTTCAGCCGCAATCGATAAGATGATGAGTGATGCGCGTGGCGTATGTACCGATATTACAAAGGCTCCTTTCGCAGAGAAGGAAGTAGTGAAGAATGTAGCAATCGGTGAACTCCTTATTGATGTGCCTTCTGAGTTTAAGGATGGTGAAGCCGGAAAGGTTATCAACAAGTTCTTTACTGAAAGATATGCTACTCTATTTGCAAAGAATGAGCCTGTTGCCACAGCGGATGCGGTTGCAGAGCCTGTAGAGGAAGTGGCTACAGCAGTGGAAGCCAATATGGAAGATATGGCGGATGCTGATGGAGCAGAGATTTTGGTTGATGATAGTGAAGTGGTTGCAGAAGCAGTTGATGTTCAGCCTGCAGCTGATGTACAGCCTGAGGCTGCTGAAGAAGTGCTGTTTACACAGTTCTCAATTCCTTATTCTATTTCGATGTCAAAGGGTATTACCGCATGCATCAAGCATAAGGATGAGGATATGGATAAGGTGACTGCAGTGATGAACAGTCTGGCTATCAGAACATTGTGGTCTGTTCCTGCAGGACGTATTAATTTCCGTCTGTTTGATATGGAATATATGGAGACCTTTAATCCTCTCAGAAAACTTGACCCCGGTGTGAAGGATGAGGAGTCAGAAGCAAAGAGCTTTGTAATCGGCGGAAGAGTATGTGACGGTGCTAGTCTTATAAACGAGCAGCTTTCAGATGCACGTATGCGTTTTGATAAGCGTATACTTACTGCTGACGGATGTTCTAATATAACAGAATATAATGAGAAGCATGACAAGAAGAGAAGCTACGAGATGGTGCTTAATTCTACCTATCCTCAGGGAATGAGTTCTGAGGCAGTTAACAGAATGGCAATGCTCATCGAAGGATGCGGCAAGTGGGGATTCTCTTGTATTAATGCTCTCGCAGACAGCAACGAATCTTTGGCTGAGAGTGCTGAATTAAGAAAGGTGCATGAGAGATTATGTTCTAAGTCTTTGGTATTGAGACTTCAGGATGATGAGAATCTCTACATCGAGAGCAGTCCCAATGAGTACGAGACAGGAGCAACACTTAAGCTCTACTCAGTACCGATTGACGACAGTGAAGCTATGAAGCGCATTGGCGATGTTTTGGAGAAGGCAACCCGTTAATATCAGCACAGAATTTACGAAGATGAGGGAATAAGCTATGGAGATGACTTTTTGCAGACACTGCGGAATAAAGCTTGGTGTACAGCAGAACGAATTTAATATTTGCTTTTCGTGTAAAAAAATACTTGATGACAGACGTGATCTTGAGACAGAGGCATTGCTTGCAGAAGCTGCAAGATGTGTAGATAACAATCTTGCTAATGCGTATACTCTGCTTACCTGCATTATTGATTACGTGCCTACAGATTACAGAGTATATGACTTGCTCTCTAAGTGCTTTCGCGACGGAATCGGTGTTGAGAAGGATTATGAAAAGAGTGAGTATTACTATAGCAAGGCTGCGCAGTATGGCGATGATGATTATGAGGTTGAGTATGTAAGATACCTCGTTGTCAGCGGACGCAGAGAGAGTCTTGACTGGATCAAGAAGGCTTGTGAGGATGGTAAGCATGCAGCAATCACTACTGTTGCAAGAGCTTATGCCGAGAACAAGATACTTGAAGAGGTAAGAGACAGCTACCGTGCCATCATAGAGGAAGAAATATCTAAGGGCAACGGATATGCAATGGCTATTCGTGCACTTGATCTTATGAACAACTATGACGAGAGCCAGCAGACCAGAGTTCATGATCTGCTTAAGGAAGGTGCACTTCTCGGTAATGTTGAAGCTTGTAATCTCTATGCCGGATTGGTATATGAGGTGGCATGTGATGTGAACGTACCTGCAGCAGACAGAAATATTGCACTTGAGAATGCAATCACCTGGGCTAAGGCTGCAGCTGTAAGAGGTAATCTTGCTACGCTCAGACGCATAGCAGATGATATTATGGTAGGAACAGATGCTGTCGAGCAAAACACTGAGATTGCTATCGAGCTTTTGGTGTTTGCCAAGGATTTTGGTGATACAACGGTTGAAAATGATCTGGCAAAGCTCTATGCTGATACCGCTACCGATGATGAGACTAAGCGCAAGGCATTTAATACCTGCATGAAGAATTTAAGAAGTGGTATTTATATTCCTTGGATGTATACCTATGCTAAGGATTATATGCTCAGCGATCCTACTGACGGAAGCAGCAAGGCAAGCTATGTTCATTTGCTTACTGATTTGTCAGGAACCATCGACCATGCCAGCGTAGACCTCTATAGAATCTATGCAGGAAGATCTTCTAAGGTTACAGCGATGAAGGATATCGGAATGGCTATGAAGTATCTGAATGCGGCTAATGACAATGGATTCGATCTTGCTAAGTACTACATGGCAGATGTATACAGAAACGGTAACTCTCTTGTGATGAAGGATCCCAAGAAGGCGTTTAAGCTTTATTCGGAACTTGGACCCGAGCACAGCAAGACTGTAGCTTATGAATTGGCTTCTATGATGGCTTCAGGAGAGGGTACAGACAGAAATATTCCTAAGGCTAAAGAAATACTTCAGAAGATTCTCGATGATGAAGAAGGCAGAGAGGAGCATTCTAAGGAGTATGTATCAGCTGAAATCAAGATGAAGCAGCTGAAGAATATCAGAGTATAATAAGAAGAAATTCAAGAAGCATCTTCGTAAAAAACAAGACGAAGATGCTTCTTTCTTTGTGTCACAGATATGTTATTTTTATTGTGTCAAAAATCTGTGAATAGAGAAATTGTATTGTAAAACTGTTAGATATTTCATTTGACAAAGCTTAATTCATAATATATGTTAAAAAAGCGAGTCTTTAAGACTTCATTATAATGGAGTATTCGCCTCGCATAGAGTATTGACAGTAATATAGGCGGATCTTCAGAAAATAGGAGGACAGGAGATGGCTAAGTATCTGGTTATAGTTGAGTCACCTGCCAAGGTTAAGACAATTAAGAAGTTTCTCGGTGCAAATTATGAGGTCGCTGCGAGTCAGGGACATGTAAGAGATTTGCCCAAGAGTTCTTTGGGAATAGATGTAGATAATGATTATGAGCCCAAGTATATTACCATTCGTGGTAAGGGTGATCTTGTTGCAAGCCTTCGTAAGGAAGTTAAAAAGGCTGAAAAGATATATCTTGCAACCGACCCTGACCGTGAGGGTGAAGCTATATCATGGCACTTATATCATACTCTTAAGCTGAATGAGAAACCTACTTACAGAATTACATTCAATGAGATTACCAAGAATGCTGTTAAGGAATCACTTAAGAATCCCAGAGAGATTGATATGGATCTCGTGGATTCTCAGCAGACCAGACGTATCTTGGACCGTATGGTGGGATACCGTATTTCGCCTGTTCTTTGGGCTAAGGTTAAGAGAGGACTTTCAGCAGGACGTGTACAGTCTGTAGCTTTGAGAATTATCTGTGACCGCGAGAAGGAGATAGATGATTTTATTCCTGAGGAGTACTGGTCACTTGATGCTATTATCAATGTAGACGGCGAGAAAAAGCCTATATGCGCAAAGTATTACGGAACAGTAGACGGAAAGCGTGAACTTAAGAACGGTAAGCAGGTAGAAGATATTATGAAGTCGATCGAGAAGGCTAAATTCTCGGTTAAGGATATTGTTGTCGGAGAACGTACCAGAAAGGCACCGCTTCCCTTTACAACTTCTACTTTGCAGCAGGAAGCAAGTAAGGTTCTTAATTTCTCTACATCCAAGACAATGAGACTTGCTCAGGAACTCTATGAAGGAGTAACTCTTAAGGGTGAGGGTACTGTCGGACTTATTTCTTATCTTCGTACCGATTCGACCAGAGTATCGGATGAAGCTGAGAGAATGGCTGCTCAGTATATAGGGGCTAATTTCTCGGATAAGTATCAGGGAAGTAAGCAGCCTGAGGCTTCAGGTAAGAAAAAGATTCAGGATGCACATGAAGCTATCAGACCTACTGACATCAACAGAACACCTGCAATGCTCAAGGATCAGCTTTCTCGCGATCTTTTGAGATTATATACATTGATTTGGAAGCGTTTCCTTGCAAGCCGTATGGCTGCTGCGAAGTATGAGACCACAAATGTTAAGATTCAGGCAGACGAGCATATTTTCTCACTCTCTGCAAGCCGTGTTCTCTTTGACGGATTTATGAATGTGTATACATCTGATGATGACAAGGAAGAGGATGGAGTCCTTAACAGCGCGATAAGCAAGGACAGTGGACTTAAGCTTGATAAATTTGATGCTAAACAGCACTTTACACAGCCGCCTGCACACTTTACAGAGGCTTCACTTGTTAAGACACTTGAGGAGAAGGGTATAGGCCGTCCGAGTACCTATGCGCCTACCATCAGTACTATTATTTCAAGAAGATATGTAGCGAAGGAAGGCAAGAATCTGTTCGTGACTGAGCTTGGTCATGCAGTAAACGGAATTATGCTTGATGCATTTGCTACGATTGTAGATATTAACTTTACCGCTAATCTTGAGACACTGCTCGACGGTGTAGAGAACGGAGAGGTTAAGTGGAAGACCATTGTTACTAATTTCTATCCTGACCTTGATGAAGCTGTTAAGCTTGCGGAACAGGACCTCGATAAGATTAAGATTGAGGATGAGGTTTCTGATGAGGTATGTGACAGCTGTGGAAGACAGATGGTAGTTAAGTATGGTCCTCACGGTAAATTCCTTGCATGCCCCGGATTCCCGGAGTGTAGATTTACCAAGCCTTATCTTGAAAAGATTGGTGTTGCATGTCCTACCTGCGGCAAGGATCTGCTCATGAGAATGTCCAAGAAGGGACGCCGTTACTACGGATGTATCGGTTATCCGGACTGTGAATTTGTCTCATGGGATAAGCCCTCAGGACATAATTGCCCTAAGTGCGGAACCTACATGGTAGCAAAGGGAACCAGAGAACTATGCACCAATAAAGAGTGTGGATATTCCGCTAAAGCTGAAAAGTAACGTTGGATATTCAGCCAAAGCCGAAAAAGTAACAGCGGATATTCAACTAAAGCCAAAAAGTAACAGCCAATATATTAAAAACACGTAAATTTTCAGTCAATTTGTTTGAAAAAACGTAAAATGAGTGATATAATTCATACAAGTCTAACAAATAGTGTATTCATTTTGATGTTATCTGATTCGGAGGGACTTGATGAGTAGTGTAGCACTTCTTGATAAGACTAGAAAAATTGGTAAGTTACTTCATAACACTAATACCAGTAAGGTTGTGTTTAATGATATTTGCAGTGTTATGAAGGATATATTGTCTTCCAATGTGCTTGTAATAAGTCGCAAAGGCAAGCTGCTTGGTGTGGGTATATCTGAAGGCGTGGATCCGATTAATGAACTTATCGGTGACAGCGTTGGAGTGTTTATAGATCCTATGTTGAATGAGAGACTTCTTGGCATTCTTTCTACCAAGGAGAATGTTAATCTTGCGACACTTGGATTTGAACAGATTGATACCCAACGTGTTCAGGCAATAATTACTCCTATAGAGATTGCCGGAGAGAGACTTGGCACGCTTTTTATTTATAAGACTGATAATCAGTATGATATCGATGATATTATTCTGTGTGAGTACGGAACAACTGTGGTTGGATTGGAAATGCTTCGCTCAGTTAATGAGGAGAATGCGGAGGAGACACGTAAGCTTGCGGTTGTTAAGTCGGCAATAAGTACTCTGTCATATTCAGAGGCGGAAGCAATTATACACATATTTGATGAGCTTGACGGAATGGAGGGTGTACTTGTGGCCAGCAAGATTGCTGACAAGGTAGGTATTACCAGATCCGTAATAGTCAATGCACTCAGAAAATTTGAGAGTGCCGGAGTAATCGAATCAAGATCATCAGGAATGAAGGGAACTTATATCAAGGTCGTAAATGATGCAGTGTTTGAGGAATTGGATGATTTAAGACACAGCATGTAAGCGGAAATATAAAATTGAACATGTAAATGGAATTAGAGGCCCGAGGGGACCTGCACAAACGGATTGAGGTGCATTTTCCCTTAGGGCCTCTTTTGGTCTTTATTGTGGCGTTTGGGTCGCTTTTGTCTACGAAGTGTTGTGCGCTGCTAAATAAACGAAAAAAATAACCACAATATGTTGTGTTTTTGTTGGATTTTTGTATAATATATTATGTATGCTTGCGTGAAGCAGAAAGGGAAGAGATGATTAATACCAACGCATTTGATTATATTAATGTTTTGGAGAAGGCTGCGGATGCGTCGTGGCTTAGAAACGAATGTATAGCAAATAATATTGCCAATGTTGATACACCCAATTACAAGCGCCAGGATGTGGACTTTGAGTCTGTGCTGGCCAGAGAGCTGGGCAACAATTGTCTCGTTGATATGGACACCAGAGTATCACGTCTTAAAACCTCAAGACTTAATGTCGGAGCCTATACCGATGCTGCAGGTTTTTCATACAGACTGGATGGCAATAATGTAGATATCGAAACTGAGAACGTATATCTTGCGCAGAATCAGCTTAAATACCAGGGACTGATAAACAGTATCAATCAGGAATTTAAGAATCTGCAGGCTGTAATGAAGTAAGGAGGTACTAAAATATGGGAATGTTTACTTCTTTTGATATCAGTGCTTCCGGACTTACGGCGCAGAGATATCGTATGGATACCATCGCTGAAAATGTTGCTAATGCAAATACTACAAGAACAGAGAACGGCGGTATATACAAGCGTAAGGTTGTAGTCTTTGAAGAAAAGGGTGTGAGAGGAAGCGATTCTTTCAGCCATGTTCTTCATTCTATAACCAAGAATTATGCGGGAAAAGGTGTTAAGGTTTCCGGAGTGTATGAAGATAATACAACCGAGATGAATATGGTATATGATCCTTCCAATCCCGATGCGGATGAGAATGGATATGTTACATATCCCAATGTTAACATCATCACAGAAATGACCAATCTTATTGATGCCAGCAGATCTTATGAGGCCAATGCAACTGCATTTAATGCAAGTAAGTCAATGGCGCAGAAGGGTCTCGAACTTGGTAAATAAGATTATTAACATGTCAGACGTGAATTAAGAGGTAAAGTACATGGATGCTTCTTCACTTTCAAGAATGGTTGGTGCTACCAACACCTTAACAAAGACGACCGATACCATCGGATTTAACAGAGTGACCGGAAATGCTGCAGATGGCTCTATGTTTGAGAAACTGCTCAATACGGCTATTGATAATGTCAAGGCTACCAACAGTTATCTTTCGGATGCTGAGAATGCAGAGATTGCTTTTGCATTGGGTGAGACAGACAGTACACATGACTTAATGATTGCACTTGAAAAGGCTTCTACAGCGCTTCAGTACACGGTGGCAATCAGAGATAAGGTTATGGAAGCATACAAATCGCTGATGCAGATTCAGATTTGATTAAAATTTTTAATATGAGCTTTTATGCCGTCGCGCATATGCGCTGTGGCTGTTTTTAAAGGAGACTTTATATGCCGGAGTGGCTTAGAAACCTTTTAAATAGAATTAAAGAGTGGTGGCTTAAGTTTACAACACGTCAAAAGGCAATCATTATCGGATTGGCTGTTTTGGCGTTAGTTGTATTTATTATAATTATTTCGTATGTATCTACACCTCAGTACGTGACACTTCTGACCTGTGAGAGCACATCAGAGTCTGCTAAGGTGACCGGAATACTTACAGATAACGGAATCAATTATAATATTTCCAACAATGCACTGATTATTTCAGTCCGGGAAGAGGATTTGGCGGCTGCGGAGCTCGCACTCGGTGCATCCGGATATCAGCCCGATACTTATACACTCGAGGATGCTCAGAACGGTTCGCTTTCAGATACATCATATGACAGCAGAAATCGTTATCAGCTGTTCAAAGAGACTCAGTTAGCTAATACACTCAAGGGAAGTATTGATGGAATCAGAAATGCAAAGGTCAGCCTTCACATTCCTGAGAATAATGGATCACTGATTGCTAAGAATCAGGAATCATCTGCATATATTCAGCTTACAACCGATTCTACTTTTAATGCCGGTAATGCTGTGTACCTTGCAAAGGCTGTGGCATGTTTCCTCGGTAATGAATCAACTGCTAATATTACAATCCTTGATCAGGAAGGTAATATGCTTTTCATAGGTGGAGATGATTATACTTCTGCGGGTATAGCCAATTCAATGCAGGAGCTTCAGAGCACTGCAGAGGCATATATCGCCAATCAGGTTAAAAAGGTTCTCTACGGAACCAATCAGTACAACAATGTAGAGGTCGCAAGCCATCTTGATATGGATTACGCAACCTATGAGGAGACTGTCAAGCTCTATTATCCCAATGACGATAGAACAGAAGGTATGATAGCGCATCAGGAAACATATGATTCCGAGAATGAGAGCGGAGTCGGTGGTGTGCCCGGCACCGATTCTAACGGTGAAGGACAGACCTATGTATATCAGAACGGTGATAACAGCTCAAGCTCGTCATCGGAAAAGGTTACCGATTATCTGCCCAATGAGAAGGGTACATATTCGACAATTCCTGCTGGTGTTGTTGATTATGCTAATTCATCACTTTCGATTTCGGTTATCAGATATAATGAACTCACTCAAAAGGATGCTAAGACTCAGGGACTTCTTGATGGAGTAACATGGGCTGAATATAAATTAGCAAACAGCAAGGATATCAAGCTTGAGGTTGATGCAGACTTCTACAGCATGGTTGCTACAGCGACCGGTGTCCCTGTTGAAAATATTACAATAGTTGCTTATGAATCACCTATTTTCTATGACAATGAGGGTATAAGCATCAATTGGACAACAGTACTCAGTGCGGTTCTGTTTATACTGCTTCTTGTATTGCTCATTGTTGTGGTGGTTCGTAGTATGAGCAGTAAGAAAGAGGAAGTGCAGGAGGAAGAGGTATCAGTTGAGAATCTTCTTCAGTCTACTCCCGAAGCTACTGTTGAGGATATCGACGTAGAGACCAAATCAGAAACACGTAAGATGGTTGAGAAGTTTGTTGATGATAATCCGGAAGCTGCAGCATTGCTGTTGCGCAACTGGTTGGATGAAGAGTGGTAAGTTCTTAGTGTTACTTAGGAGGCTTAAACATGGCAAAAGGTGCGGGCTCGTTTGGTGACGTATCTGTTACAGGAATACAAAAAGCAGCTATTCTGCTCATAGTTTTGGGACCGGAACGCTCTGCCGGTGTGTTCAAGCATCTTAAGGATGAGGAGATTGAGGAGCTTACTCTTGAGATTGCAAATACACGAAGCGTTTCTCCTCAGCTTAAGGAAGAAGTTATTAATGAGTTTTACGAGCTTTGCCTTGCTCAGCAGTATATTGCTGAAGGCGGTATCTCTTATGCTAAGGAGCTTCTTGAGAAAGCTCTTGGTAACGAGAAAGCTCTTGATGTTATCGGAAGACTTACTTCATCGCTTCAGGTTAAGCCCTTTGAATTTGTGCGTAAGACTGATGCATCTCAGCTTATTAACTTTATTCAGGATGAGCATCCTCAGACTATTGCACTTATTCTGTCATATCTGTCTGCTCAGCAGGCCGGACAGATTATATCGGCATTGGCTCCCGACAGACAGGCTGATGTTGCAAAACGTATAGCTGTTATGGACCGTACCAGCCCTGATATTATCAAGGAAGTTGAGAAGGTTCTCGAAACTAAGCTGGCATCACTTGTTAACCAGGATTACACCATTATCGGTGGTGTTGATTCGGTAGTAGAGATTTTGAACTCTGTAGATCGTGGTACAGAGAAACATATTATGGAATCTCTCGAAATCGAAGAGCCCGAGCTTGCTGATGAAATCAGAAAGAAGATGTTCGTATTCGAGGATGTACTTCTCCTCGACGACAGAGCAATACAGCGTGTATTGCGTGATGTTGATAATAATGACCTCGGTATTGCGCTTAAGGGTGCAAACGAGCAGGTACAGAATGCTATATTCGGTAACCTTTCAAAGCGTCTTGCTACAATGATTAAGGAAGACATGGAATTCATGGGACCTGTCAGAATGAAGGATGTTGAAGAAGCACAGCAGAAGATTGTTAATATAATCCGTAAGCTTGAGGATGCCGGAGAAATTGTTATTTCACGTGGTGGAGGCGACGAGATAATTGTCTAGTCTTGTAAAAACCTCTAATTTGCATATTGATAAACAGTCTAAGCTTATGCTTGATTCCAACGAACTTGTGGAGGCTAAACTCGCGAGACTTCGCGAGATTATGGAGCAGAATTCGGAAGGTAATAATTCGTTTGTACCAGGAATACGTGCGGAGGCGCTGGATGTTACCGATGCATTGTTTGCCGATTCTGACGGAGCATTCGCCGGTGAGGGAATCACAGGTACTGATGACAACGGAGACGGATTTGTAAGCGGATTGATAAAGGCTATTCCCGAAGGCGAGGAACAGACACCTGATGAGGTGGTTAATGCCGCTATCGCTAAGGGAGAACAGATAGTTCAGCGTTCTATTATGCAGGCGCAGGAGATTCTTGCGGATGCAAAAAAACAGGCGGAAGATGAGGCGGTGGCTATAAAGGCTGAGGCTGAAAAGAAAGGCTACGCTGACGGCTTGGTCAAGGCTGAAAGAGAGTTTCAGAAGGCTCAGGCTGAACTTGATCAAAAAGCAGGAGAGCTTCAGGCAGAGTATGACCGCCAGGTTGAAGAGATAGAACCTCTTTTGGTCGATAAAATAACTGATATTTATCAGTATTTTTTCGGTGTTGATTTAAGCAGCAAGAAGAGAATTCTTCTTCATCTGATTGCCAATACAATGAGACATATAGACGGAACCAAGAACTTCCTGATTCATGTGAGCCGTGAAGATGTAGAGTATGTAAGTGGACATAAGGATCAGATACTTGTTGCGGCAAGCTCGGCGGGAAGTGTGGTCGAGATTATTGAGGACATTTCGCTGCACAAAAATGAGTGTATGATTGAAACTGACGGTGGAATATTCGACTGTAGCCTGGATACCGAACTGAAAGAACTGAGCAGAAAAATCAGACTTCTTTCATACAATAATTGAGTTATTATATCGAAGAGTTTCGCTAATCGGGACTCTTCGTTTTCATAATTATGAGGAACAGCTGTGGCAGTTAAGATTGATGTTGAAAAATATAATAAAGTGCTCGATGCCACACTGTTTAAGAGAAAAGGCAAGGTAGTCAATGTCGTCGGACTGACGATTGAGTCCGCGGGACCTGACGCTAAGCTGGGAGACATGTGCACGATTATTCCGGAATCTGATGAGGAAAGAGAATTAGGCCCGATTGTGGCTGAGGTCGTAGGATTTAAGGATCGTAAAACCCTGCTTATGCCATACGATCAAACTGACGGAATAGGACTGGGCTGTATAGTTGAAAATACAGGTTATCCCTTACAGGTAGCCGTTTCGGATCAGCTTCTTGGTAAGACATTAAATGGTCTTGGTGTGCCGATTGACGGCAGTACAATCGAGGGAGGATTTATCTCGGTTGAGGCTGCGGCGCCTGATCCTCTCAGTAGAGAAATGATTGATACTGTGCTTCCTCTTGGAGTTAAAGCAGTTGATGGACTTATTACAATCGGCAAAGGACAGCGTATAGGAATATTCGCGGGTTCCGGTGTTGGAAAATCAACACTTATGGGAATGTTTGCCAGAAATACAAAGGCAGATATCAATGTAATTGCTCTAATCGGAGAACGTGGACGTGAGGTAAGAGAATTCATTGAGAGAGATCTTGGACCTGAGGGTATGAAGAGAAGTGTTGTTGTAGTAGCAACTTCGGACAGACCTGCGCTTGAGAGAAAAAAGGCTGCGATGACAGCGACGGCTATTGCTGAATATTTCAGAGACCAGGGCAAGGATGTTTTGCTGATGATGGACTCTTTGACAAGATTTTCAATGGCACAGCGAGAAATCGGTCTGGCGAGTGGTGAGCCTCCCGTAACAAGAGGTTATCCGCCGAGTGTGTATTCCGAGATGCCCAAGCTTCTCGAGAGAGCGGGCAAGAATGATAAAGGATCGATTACGGGACTGTATACAGTTCTTGTAGATGGTGATGATTTTAATGAGCCTATCACTGATACAGCAAGAAGTATTCTTGATGGACATATAATGCTTAACAGAAAGCTGGCTCACAAGAATCATTATCCGGCTATTGATGTTTTACAGAGTATATCAAGATGTATGAGCTCAATAGCTACAAGAGAACACAAGCAGGCAGCAGGAAAGCTTAAGACAGTACTCGCTACCTACAATGAAGCTGAAGATTTGATTAATATCGGTGCATACAAGAATGGGTCAAATCCCAATATTGATTATGCTATCGCTAAAAACAATGAGGTAAATGATTTCCTCCTTCAGGAAACTGATGATAAATATACGTTTGAGGAAAGCATAGATATGCTCATGAGCATATTTGGATAATGGATTCATGGTATAAACTATGGCAAGATTTATATTCGCATTACAAAATGTTTTGAATATGAAGGAAAAAGTAGAAGCTCAGGCAAAGCAGGAGTTTGCAACGGCAACAGGTTTGCTTGAGGAGCAAAAACAGATTTTGGATGGTTTGTATCAACGCAAGGAAGAAATCTTCGAAGAAGGAAGACAACTCATTAACGGCAAGTTGGATTTTCATGATATAGAGAATAATCGATTGGCGCAGGAGTATGTTGAGCGCAAGATTGAAGAGCAAAAAGTTAATGTCAATAAGGCAGAAGCCAATGTGGAGAGAGCACGTCGCAAGATGACAGATGCTGTGGCCGATAAGAAGACATACGACAGATTGAGAGAGAAAGCTTTTGATGAATTTATGCTCGAAGAGAACAGGGCTGAGAGCAAGGTTGTAGATGAGCTGACCAGCTATACATACGGTCAGAGGGTAAAAGTGTAAGCACGAGGATGAAGTATGGCTAAGGAACGTACACCCGAAGAAAAAGCTGCTGAAGAACAGCGTAAAAAACTTGAAAATGAAAAGAAACAGATAAAAAAGGATCAGGCAAAGTCTAAAGAGGCAGCACGTAAGCGTGCGAAAGAGATTGCAAAGGAAGAGGAAGCCCTTGAGGAAGACAGAGAGGGTAACGGATTTGTAACCTTTTTGGCTACAGCGTTTATTGTTGTGCTGTGGCTTGCTGTAGTGCTCGTTATTATCAAGCTTGATGTCGGAGGATTCGGAAGCTCGGTAATGAAGCCCATTCTTAAGGATGTTCCGGTTCTCAATAAGATATTGCCCGGAGCAACCGCGACCATGAATAAGGATCCGGAAGCTTACGGAGGATATACCAGTCTGGAAGATGCTGTTAACCAGATTTATGCTTTGGAGCTTCAGCTTAACGAGGCGCAGAAGCAGAATGCGGATAAGGATGAACAGATTACCGCACTTCTTGCTGAGGTTGCAAGACTTCAGGAATTTGAGGATTTACAGGTAGAATTTCAGCGTATAAGAACCGAGTTTTATGAAGAGGTTATTTATGCCGAAAATGGTCCCGGGGCTGAAGAGTACCAGAAGTATTATGAGTCTATAGACCCTACGACTGCTGAATATTTGTACAAGCAGGTGGTTGCGCAGCTTGAGGTTGAGCAGGAAATAAAGGACTATGCCGAGGCATACTCGCAGATGAAGCCTAAACAGGCAGCAGGAATTTTTGAGGCTATGGATGATGCTGAGGGCCTTGCACTTTCGGCTAAGATTCTTGGTGCAATGAATTCTGAGGAACGTGGAGCAATCTTGGGCGTAATGGATCCTGATATTGCAGCGAAGATTACAAAAATTATGGATCCTGAGAGTTAAGTTTTTTGACCCTGTATCCGATAAAGATTATGTAACATTATACTCGGCATGTGAGTGGATATCATTCACATGCCGGTGCAATTGAATATCGGAAGGAGAAATGCTTATGGGCAGCACATCTGTCAACGATGTGGGAAACCTGCTTGCCGGACTGAATGCATCTGTACAGGCACAGATGGCAAACAGAATTTCAAGCAATGTTTCAGCGAACACATCAAGCAATTCACCAAGCTTTGAAAGTATCCTGAATGCCGGAATGGCGCAGGGCGGCAATGAAATTGCTGAGCCTGTTAAAAGTTCAGATAACAGCGAGGTGAAAAACAAGCCCAGCTTTGATCAGAAAGATAACTCGGACCGAATTGCCGGAGAGGACAAGCGTGAAGCCGGAAAGACATCACGCACTGATGAAAAGCAGGACAAAGTATCAGAGGATGAGGACGAAAAACTCACTGATGAGAGAACTGTAGCAGGTGATAATGTTTCTGATGAGGAAATGATTGAAAATGCTGAAGAGGTTCTTGCAACAGTAGCGTCTACATTGCTCGAACAGGTAGCGGAGATTCTTCAGATTACTCCTGAGGAGGCTGAGAATCTTTTGAATGAAATGGGTATGACCGCAGAGGACTTACTCAATAGTGAAAATTTGTCGGCGTTTGCTCTTCAGGCAATGGGTGCAGAGGATTCCCTCGCACTTCTTACTGATGAATCCAAATACGAACAATTTCAAAAAATAACAGAGACTCTTGGAGAAGTCTTGGAGTCTGACAGCAATGTAGAGGCTATGAGTGTTGAGGAGCTTCGCGATTTTGTTGAAGAGATAAAATCAGACGAGGCTGATTTTGACAAACAGCTTAAAAGTGCTGTTGATGAGACTGATAACACTGATGCCGGTATCACTACAAATGCTGCTGAGACTAAAATCTCTACAGAGAATGTCGTTAAGCCGGGACGCGAAAATGATGCCAACGAAGGTGATGGCAATAATGCACAGAACGGTGCAGCGAATTTTGCACAGGCTCCTACAGCGGCACCGGTTATGGCTACAGAGAACCCTGTGAGCATCCCAATCGCTGATACACAGCAGATTGCGGATCAGATACTTGACTATATTAAGACCAATGTCAAGGACGATACTCAGACATTGGAAATGCAGTTGAATCCTGCATCACTTGGTAATATTCAGATTAGCCTTACCAATAAAGACGGCAATGTTTCTGCCAGCTTTGTAGCTCAGAATGAGCAGGTAAGAGCTGCAATTGAAAACCAGATGATACAGCTTCAGCAGAGATTTGAAGAACAGGGCATTAAGGTTACTTCGATTGAAGTATCGGTAAGTACCAACAGCTTCTCAGAAAACCTTGAACAGCAGGGTCACAGAGAAGAGGAACAGGAAGCACAAAGACCCAGACGTGTCAGAAGACTTCAGTTCTCTCCGGGAATGGATATTCCTGAGGTGATGAATGAAGAAGAGAAGCTTGCAGCAGAAATGCTCGCAGCAAGCGGAGGCACTATGGATCTTCAGGCATAGCGGAGGTAGACTATGGCAGTTGGAGCAATAGTTAAAGATGGAGCAATTATGGAGACTGCATCGCAGAGCTCTCTTTCTAAGGCTTCGTCAACAAGCAATGAGATGAATAAGGACACATTTTTGCAGCTTTTGGTTGCAGAAATGCAGAATCAGGATCCTCTTGAACCTGCATCAAACACTGAGTATATAACTCAGTATGCACAGTTCTCAGAGGTAGAGTCTTTGGGTAATATGGCTTCCAATATGGACCTTTCAAGAGCAAGCAGCCTTGTCGGACAGGAAGTATATATTAAGACTACCGCATCGAACGGAGAAGAGAAGCTGGTTCAGGGTAAGGTTGATTATGTTGTATATGAGAACAACAAAGCATTCCTTTCTATCAATGAATCACTTTATGCATTGGATGATCTTGATACAGTCGTAGACAGTACTTACTTGAGTGCATATACAGATGCATATAACTTTACGGCTAAACTGAACAAGCTTCCTGCAGTGGCAAATATCACTATTGCAAATGATGCTAAAAATATAGATGCTCTCAGTGAAGCATATGAAGCAATGAACGATTACGAAAAGAGCTTTCTTGCTTCAGATACACTCACTCGTTTTAACAAATATACCGAGCAGCTGGCTACATTAAGAGCAGCGGCACTGACAGAGGATGCAGGTGACAAAGAAGTGGTGACTGAGGCAGAGAATGTAAGCGGTGAAGAAGCTGTATCAGATGCAGAAGATGCAGCAGAAAAAGAAGCGTAAAATCTGTGTATTTTTCTTCGGCAGGGGTTAATTAATCGACTGCTCCTGCCGAAATAAAATATGTCAGCAATAAATGGTTCAGGATGAAAAGGGGAATGAATATGGATATTCAAAAAAATGGCTTCCTTTCCATCGAACAATTGGCCAATCAGGTCATCAATGCACCGAAGCCAAAAGAGTATGAGACGGGGGCTAAAAATGCCGCAGGACTCAGCTTCGGACAAGTTCTTTCACAGAAGAGCATAGAGGAACAAGGACTTAAGTTTTCCAAACATGCTTCTTTCAGAATGAGCGACAGGGGCATTGAGATGACGGACGATCAGATGAACCGATTGAACGACGGTGCTAAAAAAGCAGCGGAGAAGGGAATTAAAGATTCACTGGTTTTGGTAGACGATATGGCGTTTATCGTGAACATACCTAATCAGACAGTAGTAACAGCAATGGATTCCACAGAGACAGTGGAGAACGTATTTACCCATATTAATGGAGCAGTCATTATGTAACGACCGGACCTGGATGGGGGTCGCGGCTTCCGAGAGAGAGACGAAGCCACGGATGACTACTCCGAAGCAGATGGCTTAGGAGGAAATGCCTTATGATGAGATCACTTTATTCCGGCGTGTCAGGACTTAAGACACATCAGACCAAGATGGATGTTATTGGTAACAACATCGCTAACGTTAACACTACCGCATTCAAGTCAAGCTCAATCACATTCAGCGAGCTTATGAACCAGACCACAGCCGCAGCAAGCGGACCTAACGCATCTACCGGTACCGGTGGTGTCAATGCAAAGCAGATTGGTCTTGGTGTTAAGAGTGGTGCAATTTCTGTTGCTATCACTACTCAGGGTTCAGCACAGTCTACCGGCAATCCTTTCGATATCATGATTACCGGAGATAATTTCTTCGTTGTCAACAACGGATCTTCAAATTTCTTTACACGTGACGGTTCTTTCTATGTAGACGGAGCCGGCAACCTCGCAATGACTTCAACAGGTTACAATGTAATGGGATGGCAGGTAGATGAGACTACCGGCGAGATTAAACAGGATAGCGTATCAGCACTCAGAATTATGAGCGCAGCTAACATGACTTATCCTCCTGAGGCTACCACTAAGGCTTATCTCGCAGGAATTCTTGATCAGAATGATACTGATGTTACTTCTGATGCAGGTAAGAGCATTAACCTTAATTTCTACGATGCACTTGGATATGGCTACACCGCAAGACTTACCGCAAAAGAGTCAGATACTCCCGGTGTATATTCTATAGAGCTTACCAAGCTCCTTGATTCTGAAGGAAATTCAATCGATATTTCAGGATTTGATGCTTTCGGAAGCAACACTACTCTCAGTGCAGGAACACTTACTCTGGATAGTTCTTATACATGGAACGGAAGCAGCCTTGAGGATTCTGATGGCAATGTAGTGGCAACACTTCCTATTGCACCTGATGCGGCTGGTGAGTATACACCCGAGCAGATGGAGCAGCTTGATGCTATCGCAAAGGCATACGGATATGCAGGATCTACAGAGGAATTCTTAAACCTTGGTATTGATTCAAATGCTGATGGATTGCTTAATAATGACGACAGTTATATTGCAGACCTTCTTGCATCCGGAGTCGCTGATTTTCAGGCTGTAAGTACTGCCGGAGATGGCGCAGAAATCGAATTTAATGGTAGAAAGATGGATGGCGCTAATATTTACTTTAATACAACAACTGGTGCTTTCAGCGGACTTAACGGAACTACCGCTACTTCAACAGTAATTAACTTCTCAGCACTTGGCGGAGAATTTGAAGATATCACAGTTGATTTCTCAGAGATGTCAATGTACAACAATAACGGAACCTCAACCGTTACCGCTACCAGCGGAGATAAGAACGGAATCGGTTCAGGCCGTATGCTCGGTGATATGATCGGTGTAACTGTTCAGAACAACGGTATGATTTATGCAAGCTATGACAATGGTATGACCAAGCTCCTCGGACAGATTGCAACAGCAAGCTTCTCAAATGCTTCAGGTCTTGCCAAGGAAGGCGATAACCTTTATGCGGCAACCATGAACTCTGGCGAATTTGATGGAATCGGTGTTGATGTAACAGCAAACGGCGGATATATGTCTACCGGAGTACTCGAAATGAGTAACGTTGATCTTTCGACTGAATTTACCAACATGATTACCACTCAGAGAGGTTTCCAGGCTAACAGCCGTATCATTACCGTGTCTGATACCTTACTTGAGGAACTTA
>DCIR01000075.1 GCA_002317155.1 Lachnospiraceae bacterium UBA1721 | reverse complement strand
TCTGATACCTTACTTGAGGAACTTACAAACCTTAAGAGATAATCGGTGATATGATTTGATGCGTATGATTCATATGCTCATTTCGATATCGACAAAATGAATAGTAAAGAGGAACGGATTATTCCGTTCCTTTTTCGGCTATATAAAAATTTTTTTGAGTTTATATTTTGCCGCGACGGCAAAAATGAGGCGGGTGATTTTATGATAGAAGTAACCAGACTTAACGGCACAAAATTGCTTATTAATCCCCATCTTTTAGAGGTGGTGGAGGAGACTCCGGATACGGTCCTTACACTGACTACCGGTCGTAAAATTATTGTAAAAGAAAGTAGACAAGATATCAAAAATTTAGTAAAATCTTACAGAAAGGATATTCTTGCCGAGGACTGACCTTTTTTGGTTTTTGGGTGAAAGATTAGAGGATATACTAGTGGATTTAGCTTCGTTAATCGGATTTGTATTATGCTTGGGAATGCTGATATACGGTATTATTTCGGCAGCAGGTTTAGGTGGTTTCCCTAACTACCTGGATGCACCCTCGGCGATTATTACATTCGGTGGTGCTATTGCGGCTACACTGTGCTCTAACAGTATGGCTGATTTCATCGCAGGACTTAAGAGCTTTTTGCTTATTTTTAAGGCTCCCAGCTCAAATACAACCGACATGATTAAAAAAATCATAGAGTTATCCAATGTAGCACGTAAGGAAGGTTTGCTGTCTCTTGAAGAGGCTGCAGCCGATATGGACGAGCCTTTTCTTAAAAAAGGAATTTTGCTTGTCGTAGACGGTACCGATCCTGATCTTGTAAGAGATATTATGCAGACTGAAATGGATAATGCCGAGTCTAGACATAAGTCTTGTGTAGGATTTTGGGATACATTGGGTGCGATGGGACCTGCCTGGGGTATGATTGGTACTCTTGTAGGTCTTGTTAACATGCTTAATAATATGTCAGATGCAAGCTCAATCGGTCCTTCAATGGCGGTTGCGCTTATTACTACTTTGTATGGTTCACTTCTTGCTAACTGGATTTGCGGACCTACTGCAGCTAAGCTTAAGGCTGATAATGCAGTAGAGATGGTTCAAAAGCAGGTAATGATAGAAGGACTTTTGTCTATTCAGGCAGGAGAAAACCCTCGTGTTATCGAGGAGAAGCTTAAGTCGTTCCTTTCACCTAAGGACCGTGATGCGGCTTCTTCAGATCAGGGAGGTGAGTAACTGTGGGAAGACAGAAGAAGCAGGACGATCCACCGGCTGGTTCTCCGGCATGGATGGCGACCTTCTCCGATCTGATGAATTTGCTACTTTGTTTCTTCGTATTGTTGTTCTCAATGTCAACAATCGATGAGGCTAAGTTAAATGAGATTATAGCTTCGATGAACAGCTCCTTCAGTATCTTTACCGGTGGAGCCACTTCCATCGGTGAGGGAATTTTGATTAGTAATGGCGTGAGCCAGCTTAATGACCTTGCTGAGTATATCAACAGTATGGGTGTGGCTGATGCTTCGCAGGAAGACGAAGATCAGTTCCTTGAGAATAGCCCATCACAGTCGATTATCGATGAGGGCGAGAGCGGCGGAGCAGATGGAGAGGCTGATAACCTTGAACAGATGGCTGAGGCTTTGGAAGAAGCTAACCTGGCCGAGAATGAACAGCTCGCAGAGATAGTCGGAGAAGCTATATACGAGAATGGTCTGTCGGATCAGATAGGTGTGTCATTCACTTCACAGTATGTATTGCTTACTATGAAGGGTTCGCTGATGTTTGATTCGGGATCTGCCACACTTAAGACGGATTGCTACCCTACATTGGATAAGATTGCACTCATTCTTGAGAGATATGCGGGTTCGGAGATTGAGATTGAAGGACATACAGATAATGTTCCTATAAATGGTGGCAAATATGCCAGCAACGAGGAACTTTCAAGCGCACGTGCACTTTCGGTATTTTATTATCTGCTTGATAACAGTACTCTTGACAGTACTAAGCTCAAGCATGCCGGAATGGGCGACAGAGTTCCGATTGCAGATAATTCGACTCCGGAAGGACGAGCTAAGAACAGACGCGTAGAGATACGTATTTATAATATGGCTAATTAGTTATTCGGAAAGATCTGTATGATCCGAAGAATGACATAATGAGAGGATAAAGTATGAAGAAGAATCTGCTTGCCATCATTATTGTGGCTTTGCAAATTGTAAGTATTGCCATGATGGCAGTTCTCATGATTCAGGTTATCAAGATGAACAATACAACGATTCCTGTTGTGACATCTGTAGCTACACATTTGAATCTTATTACCAAAGACGATACTGAAGTAGCTGATGCGACTATCTCACTTGAGGATACCGATGTTCGCGAAATTGCAAAACAGATGAAGATTTCGCTTAAGGTTGGTGAGGGTGAGAAGCCGGTACATATGGTATGTGATGTATCACTTTTGCTCAATAAGAATCACGATGATTATACTAAGTACAGCGAGAATTTTGATACTTATGAGACACTTATTAAGGATGCTATCAGTAGTGTCGTAAGTAAGCATACCGAGGCTGAATGCAAGAATGACATGGATGCGCTTAAGGAAGAAATCCTCAAAGCAATTCAGGATGAAGTTTTCAGTTCTGATTTTATCTACAAGGTAGCAATCAGTGAAGCTGTATTCGGCTAAATATTTCCAGGATTGAACTAAGTAACTACCGGAGGTGAGACTGCGTGGGAGAGGTTCTTTCGCAAAATGAAATAGATAGTCTGCTTGCCGCACTCTCGACCGGTGAACTTGATGTAAATGCAATAACCGAAACAGATGAGAAGCAGGTCAGAAATTATGACTTTGGTCGTCCTACAAAGTTCTCTAAAGAGCATTTAAGGACGTTGGAAATAATATTTGAGCACTATGGAAGACTTGTATCAACCAATCTTCCTGTGTACCTAAGAAAGAATGTACAGATAACGGTAGCCAGCTCTGAAACAGTTACCTTTAGTGAGTTTTCAAATGCGTTATCGAATCCTGTTGTTCTGGGTGTTATTAATTTTGTGCCGCTCAATGGTAGTATTATCATTGATTTGGCATCAAATCTTGCGTACACAATGATTGACAGAATGCTCGGAGGCGGCGGTCAGCCACTTGACAAGCCGAGAGATTTTTCTGAGATCGAGATGACTATTATTGACAGAATTCTATCGATGATGGTTGGGCTTTTACGCGAGCCGTGGAAAAATGTTTTGGAAGTTTCACCTGTACTTCAGAGAGTTGAGACTAATCCTCAGTTTGCGCAGGTAATTGCGCCAAATGAGATGATTGCAATTGTAACTCTCAATATGAAGATTGGTGAGATTGAAGGATTTGTAAATGTCTGCTTACCATTTATCACGCTTGAAACGGTAATGGATAGGCTTAGTACCAAGTACTGGTTCTCGACAATGAAAGAGAATCGTGATGAGAATTACGAGGATTACATTGAGGCGATGATACGCAGAGTCGATATCCCGATTCGTGCAGTATTGGGAACCAGCCGTATATCAGTCTCTGAGTTTATGGATCTTCAGATTGGAGACTGCATCCGTCTTGATACGAAGGTCGATAATGAGATGGATGTCTATGTAGGTAATATTCGAAAATTCACTGCGCTCCCCGGAGTCGATGCTGACAGTTATGCCGTGAGAGTTACCTCAGTGATAAGAGAGGAGGAATAGCAGATGGACGGTGGAATGCTTTCTCAGGACGAGATTAACGCATTGCTTAGCGGAATGGATCTCTCCGGTGATGAAGCCCCGGATCTGAGTGGTTTGGGAACACCAGCAAGTGAAGAAACGCCCAAGAACGATTTTCTTGTAGATACAACTGCTTCTGATGCGAGTGAACTCAATGAGGTTGAAAAAGATGCAATTGGTGAAGTTGCAAATATCAGCATGGGTTCTTCAGCAACCACACTTTATTCTCTCGTTAACCGTAAGGTCAATATTACTACTCCGGTAGTTACGTTGGCTACATGGGGAGAAATCCTTACGGCATACGAAAAACCGTGTGTGTTTATCCAAATTAAATATACCAAGGGTCTTGATGGTACCAATATTCTTGTGCTTAAGGAACAGGATGTTAAGATAATCACCGATTTGATGATGGGCGGTGACGGTACAAATATAGAGGGTGAACTTGGAGAGCTTCATCTGAGCGCTATTTCAGAGGCGATGAATCAGATGATGGGTTCTGCAGCTACTTCACTTTCAACAATGCTGTCAACAATGATTGATATTTCGCCCCCGGATTCATCACTTCTTGATTTATCAAAGTTTGAGAATGGATCAGATATAGCTCCTTTCCTTGGCGGAACATTTGTTAAGATTTCATTCAGAATGCAGATTGGCGATGATCTCGTAGATTCGAATATCATGCAGCTGTATCCAATTGAATTTGCAAAAAGAATTGTTGATACCTTTATCAATAAACAAATGGGAGATGATGGCAATTCATCTGCTCCCGCACAGGAATCAATTGATTCATACGTTCCTTCTTCTGATGGAATAGCCGATCCGGCTGCTCAGCTTACCGGAATGGGCATGTTTGATAATGGCTCACAGAATGCCGGTATGGACATGGGTATGAACATGAACCAGATGAACATGGGTCAGATGGGAATGAATCCTATGATGGGCATGAATCAGATGGGAATGAATCCTATGATGGGTATGAACCAGATGGGCATGAACCCTATGATGGGCATGAATCAGATGGGAATGAATCCTATGATGGGTATGGGCATGCAGCAGCAGACTCCCATCAATGTAAAGCCTGTTCAGTTCCAAAGCTTCGTAGGAGGCGGACAGGATACTCCCGGCGGAGAGAACATCAATCTTATTATGGATGTTCCGTTGGAGGTTACCGTAGAACTCGGAAGAACTTCGAAATCCATTTCTGAGATACTTAATTTTGCTCCCGGTACTATCATTGAACTTGATAGAATTGCCGGTGAACCTATTGACGTACTTGTAAATGGCAAGTTTGTTGCACGCGGTGAAGTGGTAGTTATTGAAGAGAGCTTTGGCGTTCGTGTAACAGAGATTATTAAATAGATCGTAAGTAAAATAGAATCGTAAGTATACAAATGCTTATTGGAGGGAAAATACATGGCAAAAAACATCCTTATAGTTGATGACGCAGCCTTCATGAGAATGATGATTAAAGATATTCTCACAAAGAACGGATACAACGTAGCTGGAGAAGCTGAGAATGGTGTAAAGGCCGTTGAAAAGTACAAGGAAGTAAATCCTGATCTTGTTCTTATGGATATCACAATGCCTGAAATGGATGGAATTCAGGCACTTAAAGCAATAAAGGCAGCTGATGCAAGCGCTAAGGTTATTATGTGCTCAGCAATGGGTCAGCAGGCAATGGTTATTGAGTCTATTCAGGCAGGAGCTAAGGACTTTATTGTAAAGCCTTTCCAGCAGGATAGAGTAATTGAGGCAGTTAAGAAGGTTGTTGGCTAATGATTTTGCTTAGTGCATCAGATGGCTATGCTCAGCTTATCACTATGTTGATAGTGTTTGTGGTTGTGTTGGCAGTTACAGCGTTTGTTACCAGGTGGCTTGCCAACTACCAGAAATCACAGAATAGTGGTCGAAATACTGAGATTATTGAGACTACAAGACTTGCTAACAACAAGTGGATACAGATTGTCAGAGTAGGAAAGACAATTAAAGTGTTAGCCATCTCAAAAGACGATGTGACATACTTGGGGGATATTGATCCTGCTGAACTTAAGGAAGTTAAGAACAGCGGATCCGGAATGTCTTCCTTTAAAAGTATGTTTGAAAAAGCGAAAAGTAAAGATAACAATTCCAGTGACGATGCAGAGGAAGATAAGCTATGACATTTAGCAAGAGAGCTGGAAAAAGAATAATTAAGCTATTATGCCTGCTGGTTACGGTAGGCATATTGTGGTTTAATGGGACAAGTTTAGTTCATGCGACCGAAGAGCATCATTTGGAAACCGGTGATACTACAGTGTCTACTACTGTTGATCCTGCCGGAACATATGATGATCCTGAAGATATGAATACGGTCAATACAGTTAACCAGATAACCATCAGATATGAAGGGGATAACGGTTCACTGAACGGATCGTTGCAGATATTGATTACGCTGACGCTTATATCATTAGCGCCTACGATAATCATAATGATGACCTCTTTTACGAGAATCATCATTGTTCTTCATTTTACGAGAGCAGCACTTAACACCCAGACCGCACCGCCCAACCAGATATTGATTGGACTCGCGTTGATTTTGACATTTTTCATTATGAGCCCGACGCTTAATACTATTAATGAACAGGCGTTGGTACCATATCAAAATGGAGATGTAACAACTGAAGAGTTTATGGAATTGGCCATGGAGCCACTCAGAGAGTTTATGTATCCTCAGACACAGCTTAAGGATGTTGAGCTGTTCATGGATATTGCAGACCTTGAGTGGGATGGAGAACTTGATACAATTCCTAATTCGGTACTGATACCGAGTTTTATGATTTCGGAATTAAGAACGGCATTCTGGATAGGATTTATGATTTATATCCCGTTCCTGGTTATCGACATGGTAGTAGCATCCACCCTGATGAGTATGGGTATGATGATGCTTCCACCGACAACTATTTCAATGCCGTTTAAGATACTTCTGTTCGTTCTTGCGGACGGATGGGCACTTATAATTGGGCAGGTAGTCAAAACCTTTTATTAACGCCGGGAGAGCTTATGCTTCCCCGGCTTATAGGCGTTTATAAGACGGTATATTTTTTTTAGACTAAAAGGTTTTGATGTTTTTTATTTATGTTTGCAGATTGAAAAGGAGAGCATTGTGACTACAGAAGCAGTTACTGACATGATAAGAGATGGATTGTTCGTAATCCTTCAGACAGCACTTCCTGTGCTGCTTATATCGATGGCTATAGGTCTGATAGTCAGTATCTTCCAGACGGTAACGTCTATTCAGGAGCAGACACTTACTTTTGTACCTAAGCTTGTAGGTATATTTGTTGCGCTGATGCTGTTTGGCAACTGGATGCTTAACAACATGGTAGTGTATGCGACGGAGCTGTGGACTTCGTTCAGTTACTATGTACACAAATAAACTAAATATAAGAGTGAGCAATGATTGATCTTTCATTTTCATTTTATGATCTTGAATATTTTTTGCTGATATTTGTGCGCATAAGTATGTTTGTTTTTCTGGCACCGTTCTTTAGTATGACCAGTGTGCCCAGAAATGTGCGTGTAATACTCAGTATATTTATATCCTTTCTGCTATACCTGACACTTACACCTTCGCAGGCGGTTATGACTGACTCGCTGGTTGAGCTTGCAGTGATAGTGGTAAAGGAGGCTTTGGTAGGACTGCTGATTGGATTTTCGTGCAATATTTGTACCAGCATTCTGAATTTTGCAGGACATGTTGCAGATATGGAAACCGGACTTTCAATGGTACAGGCACTTGACCCCACTACCAGAGAGCAGACTACCATTACCGGAGGTCTTTATAATTATTCGTTTAATATGATGATGCTGGCGAGCGGGTTATATATATATCTGCTTGGGGCATTAAAGGATAGCTACATACTGATTCCTGTTAACGGCGCTGTTTTCAGACCGGATGATTTGCTTAATTCGATGCTTACGTTTATGGCTGATTATGTGTTTATAGGATTCAGAATCATACTTCCGATTTTTGCGGCAGTGCTTATGCTTAATGCTATTTTGGGTATTATTGCAAAGGTATCACCGCAGATGAATATGTTTGCAATCGGTGTTCAGCTTAAGATTTTGGTTGGACTTGGAATTCTGTTTTTGACGGTTGGTTTACTGCCCGCGATAACGGATATGATTTACACAGAGATGAAGAGAATGCTGGCTGCATTTGTCAGTTCAATGGTATAGCCTATGCTGCTTGAATATGATCTGCAATTTTTTGCAGACGGACCGGGTGGAGAGAAAACAGAACCCGCCACCGACAAAAAACTTCAGGATGCCAGAAAAGAAGGCCAGGTTGCAAAGAGTAAGGAAATTGCAAACTGCCTCGGATTGTTAGCTCTTTTCCTGATTATGAAGTTTATGGTCGGATCAATCGGAAACAGTCTGTTGGATGTTTTTGATGATATTTACAACAGAATCAATACGACGGTTATCTTTTGGAATGGTGATCTGCCCGCAAACAGTGTCGCGCTTATGGTTAGGAACGGTATGAGTTCTGTACTTACGATACTTTTGCCGATTCTGATAATAGGTTTTATAGTTGCTTTTTTGGCAGACCTTTTGCAGGTTCAATGGAAGCCGACAGCTAAACCGCTTGCGCCGAAGCTTAATAAAATTAATCCGGTAAACGGATTTAAGAGAATATTTTCACTTAATTCAGTTATTGAACTGATCAAGGCAATTGCCAAAATCACGCTTGTGATGTTGGTTGCGTATAATTTTTTGCGTAAAAATTATGGTATTCTGTTCAGCCTTCAGAGAATGGATCTTATGGAGGCGATTGGTACGGTGGGTTCATATGTAACCACACTCGGAATACAGATATCAGCAATTTATATAGTTATTGCTTTTGCAGACTTCCTTTATCAGAAATTCAAATTCAGCAAGGATATGAAGATGACCAAGCAAGAGGTAAAGGATGAGTACAAGCAGTCTGAAGGAGACCCTCAGATTAAGGGTAAAATCAGACAGAAGATGCAGGAGGCGTCGCGCCGAAGAATGATGGCAAATCTTCCCAAGGCGGACGTAGTTATTACAAACCCTACTCACTATGCGGTGGCAATCAGATATGATGCTTCGGAGGCGGATGCTCCGATTGTTTTGGCAAAGGGAGAAGGATATCTTGCTCAGAGAATAAAGGATGTGGCTAAGGAACACTCGATTGAAATAGTTGAGAACAAGCCGCTTGCCCGTATGCTTTATCATAATGTCGATATAGGACAGGCTGTTCCGCCGGAACTGTATCAGGCAGTAGCTGAGGTGCTCGCATTTGTATATCAGCTACAGGGCAAAATATAGCATTGTTTGGCTGGGACAGAGCTGAAGATGCATTGACAGAATTTTAGATGTATTACCGTAGTTATTATCACACGAAAGGAGGAGAGAGGGATGCTTAAGAAAATACCATTTAAGGATTTCGCGGTTGCATTGTATATCGTTGTTGCGATTCTTATGCTTATCATTCCGCTCCCCGATTTATTGCTTGATATATTCCTGGCATGTGATATGGCGCTTGCAATGACTATTATGTTCGGAACAATGTTTGCAAAAGAAGTTCTGGATATGTCATTTTT
>DCIR01000051.1 GCA_002317155.1 Lachnospiraceae bacterium UBA1721 | reverse complement strand
CCAAACACCATTCTTTATATCGCAAATAAATTATAATAAATCAAAAATCGCAGGCTTACGTATCTTACATAAACCTGCGCCTATTCTATCTATTATACTGTTTTTAATACTGTCAGCTTATTCACGTTCGCCAATCTGCTGTAGTATCATTCAACATCCATAGAAGCCAATTCCTTATAAAATTTCTGCAATATATAAAAGGCCGGCTTACGATAAGTCTTGTCCTCATTCAACAGGCCTTTTCTGTTGTAATACTGCTGAATAAATGTCGTTCTTCTGGGGCATTGGAAATCATATAATATCCATGGAGTCATTCCCTTTATATATGATATCTGTCGGATTGCTGCGATCTGTTTTTCATAGACATCAGCCTGACATTCTTCCGTTCCCTTATCATCGATTGTTCCGTGATGATGACTCATTGCATCAGCACCAAACTCTGTAATAATTACAGGCTTATCCGGATGACTGTTTTCAAACAACTGTGGCAGTCTGCTAAAATCAGGATTATACCATCCGTAATATTCGTTTATACCTATAACGTCAAGATAATCAGCAAGCCTGTCAACAATCATATTGAGTTCACCGTCAACAAGACATGCAGCAGATACCAGTTTGGTCGGATCGATAGCTTTAGCACACTTAGCCAAACCGGACATAAATGCCAGGCGCTCATCGCTGTCTGCATTTTCATTACCGACAGACCAAATAATTACCGATGCTCTGTTTCTGTCTCTTAAAATCATTTCTTTAAGCTGATTTTCCGCATCGTCATATGTTGCCTGTCTGTCAAACTTAATCGCCCAGTATACCGGCACCTCTTCCCACAAAAGTATTCCAAGCTTATCGGCAAGCTTAGCCATATTTTCATGATGAGGGTAATGAGCCACTCTCATAAAATTGCAGCCAAGCTCCTTGGCCAGCTTAATATTTTCTATACGTTCTTCGTCGGTAAGTTTCTTACCGCCTATTACACTATCCTCATGGCAGCTTATTCCACGGAGGAAAATCTCCTTGCCGTTGAGCCATATCTTACCATCGACTGCCTTTATTTCTCTAAAGCCTATCTCATCAGAGACTGAATCAATTATCTCATTGATATTGTCCTCGGAAGTAATCTCCAGCTTCACATCATAAAGCTTGGGTTCTTCAGGTGACCAAAGCTTAGGTCTGCAATTAACCAATAATTTTCCTGCACCGTTTTCAAGGTTCAAAAGCTCAGATATTCCCAATTCAGGAATTGACAGTTTTCCAAGAGCATTCACATCATCGGATAACTTAACAGCCACCTCAATCTTGTCATAAAATCCATCATTCACAAGATTGCAGGTAAACTCCTTGACATGCACCTTAGGCACACGAATGAGCTCTATCTCTCTGTACACACCGCCATAGTTAAACCAGTCTGTATTCTCGGTCGGAACCTGCTCAGGTCTTCTGGTCGCATCACATGTAAGTATTATTCTGTTATCTGCCTGAAGATATTCAGTCACGTCCCAAAAAGCAGGTGTCGAACCGCCTCTGTGCATACCCACATACTGTTTATTGATAAACACACGCACAATATAATTGGCTGCGCCTATACGAAGGAATACTCTCTCATCCGTTGCAGCTTTTCTATAACCAAACTTCCTGGTAAATACCATTGGACACTCATAAAGATGATATTCCTCTTTTTCATTGTTCCAACAGCACGGAAGATTGATAAGCGGCCACTGATCAAAAGAATAATCTACAGGGAATGTAAGGCCCTGTGCATCCGCATAACCTTCTCTGAACCATCTTTGTCTAAGGCATGTATCATACTGATCAACAGCATAATTCCACAATCCGTCCAAAGACTCCTTGCGGCGTCCGTCTATGAAAATCACATCATCCGCTGTAGCAATTCCGGTCTCATACTGAGCAGTATAATCCTCCAAATGTATGTCCGATAAATACTTTCTCTTTTCAGCCATTCCCCAACACCTTTGCGTTATTCCAATATTCTTTATTTCAGTATTAATTATTCCAATATTACTTTAATCCAACTTCCTTGAGTATGCTGTTAACCTTAAGTCTTTCCTTAACATACTTAATGTTCTTGATATACTCTTCATCTGAAGAAAGATGCTCTATTATCATAGGCATGTCTTTATCATATTTATCAGCCAGCTCTACATACTTCTCAATGTTAAAGACACCTTCTCCAATAGCGCACTCCTTAAGTTGGAATGTATATCCGTCAAGAAGTCTGATATCCTTCAGGTGACAGCTCTTAATCTTGTCTCCGAGAAGATTAAAGGTTTCCTCCAAAAATTCATCGTGGAAGAAGTATCTGTCGGGACAGTTAATCATGTTGATGATATCCATATGAACACCAAATCTGTCACGGTCAACTGCTTCAATAAGCTTAAGATATTCCTTAGGACCGGTAGGTACCATCCAAGGCATAGGCTCGAGTGTGAAAAATGTATTCTTGGGCTTAACCTCATCTATGATCTTACGCGCCATATCCACAGTCAGTTCCCATACCTCGCCGGAGAAATTATCTTTATATCCGCCGTCCCAACGAGAACCACGTGAACCACCTACATTAACAGCGCATCTTGCACCTATCCTGTCCGCAAGAGCCAGCTGTCCTATGCTGTACTCCAGATTCTTCTTTCTTTCGTCTTCACGACGATCAATAGCGTTTCTCCAAATACCGACCTCTGCTATTAACAGATCATTTTCCTTAGCAGCAGCTACATACTCATCAATCTGACTGTCGGGAGCCTCACAGTTAAGCGGGAAAACTACGCTTTTGCAACCGAGCGATACCATTTTGGCTGCCCATTTTTCTGCACTGTCTTCATTAAAGTTTGTTGATAATCCTATTCTCATATGCCTTCTCCTTGCAAATAAGTATCTAATACATAATCAACTACTTACACCCACCACATAAATCTGGCTACTAACTATTTCTACTTAACTATTTCTACTTAACTATTTCTTCTTAAATACTCGCTACCTACATTTTATCACACAGTTTCTTGGCTGCCAGTACCAAATTCATATAATTTGATGATCCTCCGCCCAGAACATACTCGCCCTGCTGCCAAAGGAACGGGAACTCAAGCAGTTCAGGGAAATCGGGCTGAATAAGCGCTGTTCCGGAAATAACTCCACCTGGAATATATGACCAGTCTGCACGATTCATACCGTAAGCAACTGTAGCCGACTTCGCGCCGACACCTGATGCAAATGATGCGGTATTGCTTCCCGGATGTGTTCCAAGAATAAAATCTAGAGCGTGGAATACAGCATCCTTATCAAAAAGTTCAGGGAATGCCTTATGAAGGAAATATGCCCTTACTCCGTTACCCTGTATCATCCATCCCGCGCCCCAAACATGAGGTCTGTAGGGAATTCCGTAAGGGGTCTCTTCAGAAGCTTTCTTAGTCTCTTCACTATACTTCTTTAGCTGCGATTCGATTCTTAAATCAAAATCTCCCGCATCGTGCCATCCACCTTTATCAAGCCCACTCCGGCCTGATGTCCCGCAGGATAAAAATCACTAAAAGCCATGATGTCAACACCATGGCTCTTAAAATATCCGTTATCTGTTAATTCAAATTTTGTCCCCATAATATACTCCTCTTTTTCCAGAATATATTATTATAATAGTTCATGAATTATAACGATTATATATGTTTTGTTCGCATTAATATAACGAAAGTTCGTATTATGCTATTTTTGATATTACACATCAGCTATATAGACAATACATCACTTTTGATTTTGACAATTCCATCAATAGCGCACTCTACTTCCTCCGCCGTAATGAATGCCCTGCCATCAAAAATACGCTCAAGCCTTGCCTTCATAATCCCACGCAGATAGACCTGTGCTATATGATTTACACATACTCTGCAATCATACAAATCAAGCAATTCACCAGCCTGCGATATATCATCTATGTCGCTAATATCACATGCCTTTGACATGACCATATGAAATATTCGTGCAGCATGTCTTCGCTCAATTCCGGCATTTTCATCAAGACAATCCTGTGCATCATATATACACATAGCCTTGCCTTCATCAAGTGATATTCCGAAGCTACAATGAATCTTATCAAACAAAAGCTTATAATTCATCATCTTTACTGTACCGGAATTACTCTATAGGTCACATTGTCACACGCTGCAATTTCTTTGACACAAAAGCTTCCGTTGCTCTCTGTCTTTTCACCGCTCCAAAGATCAATCAGCTCATACTTTTGTGCATTTTCAAAAACACTTCTATCTGCCATCTTGCTTCCGATAGCATCAAGAATATCTTTTGCACTAATCGCGAAATCACCACACTTATCTTTATCGCTTACATTGATAAACGAAATAGCTATGCTTCCGTCAGAAAGAGGCTTGGCAATAATATCAACACGATCCATTTCACGAATGTAATCTGTTGAAGGCGATTCCGTTTCAACTGTTGTAAACACTCTCTTAGCCTGAATTCCGAGTGCATCCTGATTAAGTGCTATGATTTCTTTATTCGCAATAATGTTGTATATCCAGTCTCCCTTTTCCACTCTTCTTAAGTCAAGACCAAGCATAAGTGGTGAGTTCATCATAGACCACATCGTCATGTGAGTCTTGCACATAGTCTCATCAAGGCCGTTCATTCCGATCATCATCATATCAGGATCATTCCAGCCCTTATCAAGTCCTGCATACTCATCCATTATTACAGCCTTACTATACTGAGTGGTAACACTTGTGGTATAGTCTGCAATCCAATTGCCCTTACCGGGATCCCCGTCAGCACCTACCTGGAATGTGATATCATTAAGGATTCTCCATGAATCTCCTACCTTATATCCCCAATCCTGCGGCTGAGTCTTACCCCACTCACAGATAGACAAAATAATATCTCCGTCGGGAGCGTACTTATCAAAGCCCTCCTGAAGAGCTGCATATGACGACAGTGTATTCTCTTGTCTTCTGTGATTCATCAGTCTGATAACATTGCTGCCGGCCTTAAGCTTAAGTGACATTTTTACAGATTCTGCAAAAGTATCCTTATCAGATGTAGCCTCAAGCAAATCATCATAAATCACATCATCATTGCATGCCACCTGAAGCCATTCACCACATCCCGGTTCCTGTGCAGAAGCATATTCTACAGTAAGGCTGTATTCGCCATCAGAAGGAGCCTCTACTGTAAATCTCAATTCACCGCCCTGCTCTCCGTAAGGAGTATTATCAGGACCGGTTCCGTCAAAGGTTCCGATATTCCATACATAGTCTTCTGTCTTTTCAGCACCACGTCCGGTTATTTCTCCGTCCGATACAGCACTGTATTTCTTACAAAAATCGATACCTGCATCCTTACCGCATACATTTATTGATTTGATTTTGGGCGCATATGTATAACGTGCATTCTTGGCATCAGAAAAAGTAGCATTATCCCAAAGATAATAACAGTTATCTACCTTGATAAAATCGACACCCCAATTGATATAAGTCTGTGCATCGTCAAGCTCATGACCACAGGTACCTACGGCTGCTCCTGCACACAGATTGGTTCCTATATCATTGTACATGCCAAACTTAAGTCCCTTACCATGAATATAATCTGCAAGGGCTCTGAATCCACTAGGGAACTTAACCTCTTCATTTGCCAGAAAGCCATCAACTCTCTCCGGCTTGTAGCAACCATCATCAAGAATTACATATTCATATCCCAGCTTATCCAAACCAAGTCTTACAATCGAATCAGCAATATCCTTGGTAAGAGCTTCGGTATTACCGCTTCCGAAAGCATTCCAACTGTTCCATCCCATTGCAGGCAGATGATTTTTCTTTTTGTTAAATAATACCTTCCCATTTTTGAAAGAATCATATCTAAATTCTTTATCGTTTAGTATTGCAGGTCTGTCCTGAAGACTCATTGTTTCTCCCTCTCTGTATAAATGTTCTATTCCGGTACACCGTTTCATTTGGCTCATCCGCAGTGCGAGCCCTGCCGAGCGTTTTATGTAACAGAAAAAAATTTCCAATTACACAAATATAGAGTGCCAAACTGACACTCTATATTCTATCAAATATTCACTTTGTCAAATATGTCTTTTTGTTATATAGATGCGTGAATATGTTTAACACATCTCACAATCATCCGAAGCTCACTGGATCAATCATCCCATGCGCTTTCAACACATTTCGAATATTATCTGGCACTTAAATCAGCCCATGCTTCCTGGAGTGCAGTAGGAATATCAAGTCCCTGAGGACAAGCCTTGACGCACTTGCCGCACTTTACGCACTTATCGGGAGTCTGACCAAGTCTCTTAAGTTCGTTATAGTTCCAGTTCTCATTGCTGGGTATATCATAAAGTGAAGCCTCATTCCATGCAGAGAATACTCTGGGAATATCTACACCGCAAGGGCAAGGCATGCAGTATCTGCATCCTGTACACTGAATCTTAGTTCTTGACTTGTAAGCCTCTCTTACCTTATCGATAAGTTCAAGCTCTGCATCATCCATTGCATTTGCACTGATTGATTCAAAGATTTTGATATTCTGCTCAACCTGCTCAGCCTCATTACAGCCTGACAGAATGGTAAGAATCTCAGGGAGATTTCCGAGCCATCTGAATGCCCATTCTACCGGAGTACGCTTAACGGGGAAATTATCATAGAGTTCCTGAACTTCCTTAGGTGCTCTTGCAAGCTTACCACCGAGGAGACCTTCCATGATTACTACAGGAATACCGAGCTCTCCTGCAAGCTTAAGTCCCTTCATACCTGCCTGATTCTCAATATCCATATAGTTGAGCTGGATCTGAACCATATCCCAATCATAATCCTTGATGATATATTCAAAATCTTCATAAGCTCCGTGGAATGAGAAGCACTTATAACGAATCTTGCCTTCCTTCTGCTTTTCCTCAAAGAACTTATCAGCACCAATCTCCTTGAACTTGAGCCAGCCTTCCTTGTTGATACCGTGCATTAGATAAAAATCGATGTGGTCTGTCTGGAGCTTTTCAAGCTCTTCATTCAACAGATTCTCCATATCGTCCCAGTTCTTTACTGCCCATACAGGCATCTTAGTAGCGATGGTAACCTTATCTCTGTAGCCGTCCTGAAGTGCTTTTCCGAGAACTATTTCTGATGTTCTGTCGAGATAAACATACGCGGTATCCATATAGGTAACGCCGCCGTCAATAGCCTGTCTGATGAGCTTAATAGCCTTCTCTTCATCACACTTACTGTCTCCTGAAGGAGCTCCGTTGAATCTCATGCAACCGAGTCCGAAGAGAGATGATGCTTCATGCAATTTGTCAAATTTTCTGTACTCCATTTTAATCCCCTTTATAATCTTATACGTCTGCCATGTTATAGATTGCAAGGAAGTCGTCTCTGTAAAGCTTCTTAGCAGAACCCTTGCTTCCGCCGCAAGCCTGTGCACAGCTGTCAGCCATCTGAGCCTTCTGCTCAGCGGTAGGCGCAATTCCAAGCTCCTTGAAGTTGATAGGCATACCGATTGCATGGTAGAACTCTTCCATTGCCTCAATACCCTTAAGAGCAGTCTCCTCATCGGTTGCTGCAGGTGTAACACCCATTACATTTACAGCATATTTTACAAAGCGAGGCAGGCAATCCTTATATACGTATCTAGCCCAGCTAGGCCATACTGCTGCAAGGCCTGCGCCGTGAGTTACATCGAACATACCACCCATCTCATGCTCAAGAAGATGGCTAGCAAAATCTCCACCGTTATTACCACAACCGGTGAGGTCATTGTGTGCAAGGCTTCCTGCCCACATAATTTCAGCACGAGCTTCATAATTATCAGGCTCGGTGTGAAGAATCTTAGCATACTTGATTACAGTTCTGAGAAGTCCCTCAGCAAGGCTGTCGGTAAGCTCGAGGTTACCGCCATTGGTGAAGTAACGCTCCATAGTATGCATCATGATATCGGTGCATCCACTCTCAGTCTGATAATCGGGAAGAGTCTTGGTAAGCTCGGGATCCATGATAGCAAACTTAGGACGTGCAATATTATCATTGTAAGAACGCTTAAGTCCAGTCTTTTCATCAGTGATTACACAGCTGTTACTGGTCTCGCTTCCTGCTGCAGAAATAGTAAGTACAGATCCGAGAGGGAAGCATCCGGGAGCCTTGATTCCCTTGCCTGCGAAAAGATCCCATACATCTCCGTCATATGCAAGACCGTATGCAATAGCCTTGGCAGAATCGATTACACTACCACCACCTACTGCAAGAATGAAGTCTACACCTTCCTTCTTGCAAAGCTCGATACCTTCGTAAACCTTAGCAATATGAGGATTGGGAACTACTCCACCGAGCTCTACGTGTGCTACTCCGGCCTCGTCGAGTGAAGCCTTTACCTTGTCGATAAGTCCTGACTTAACAGCACTCTGTCCGCCAAAATGAACAAGCACCTTCTTGCAGTTCTGCTCCTTAACAAGAGCGCCTACCTGTGCCTCTGTATCCTTACCGAAAATTACCTTTGTAGGTGAATAATACTGAAAATTGTTTGACATGTTTTTCTCCTTTTATTTTATTCTGTCATAGTCTGTTTCATAGCCTTCTGCTGCATCTGATAGTAATAGCCCTTCTTCTGCATTAGTTCCTCATGATTGCCTCTCTCGGAAATCACTCCGTCCTCAACCACAAGAATCAAATCAGCCTTTTGTATTGTTGACAATCTATGCGCAATTGCAACTATTGTTCTGGTACCTGCAATCGCATTAATAGCACCCTGAATCTGTGCCTCTGTCTCTACGTCAACCGAAGCTGTTGCCTCATCCAATACAATAATCGGTGACTTTCTGAGAATAGCTCTTGCGATAGCTACACGCTGCTTCTGTCCACCTGACAATCTGAGTCCACGCTCACCTACCATTGTATCATATCCATCGGGCATTTTCTCTATATCCTCATCGATATGTGCAGCCTTGGCTGCTGCCACAATCTCTTCACGTGAGGCCGCCGGTGCCGCATAACCGATATTGTCAGCTATGGTCGCATTAAACAAAAATGTATCCTGCAATACAGGTGATATCTGATGTCTTAAGGAATCGAGAGTCACCTTACTGATATCATGTCCGTCTATTTTCACACAGCCCTTCTGAGGATCATAGAATCTTGAAAGCAGCTGAGTGATAGTCGTCTTACCTACACCTGTGGGGCCGACCAATGCAACCATCATTCCTGGCTTACATTCAAAATCAATACCGTTCAAAACAGGCACATCATTTTCATAACTAAACTCTACATTTTCAAAAGAGATAGCTCCCTTTACTTCTGTGAGTTCTTCAGCATTATCTGCATCCACAATCTTGGAAGGAGTATCAAGAATGAGCGATACTCTCTCTGCACCAGCCAATGCTGACTGAAGATTTTCCATCAACTGCGCCAGTCCGGTCACAGGTCCGTAGAACAATGACAGATACAGTACAAACGATACAACGTCCTCAATACTGAGCTTCATCGTGACCGCAAGCACACCGCCGAACACAATTACCAGCACTGTTCCGAATGATGATAAAAATTCAACAGTCGGATGGAAAATAGCACTTGCTCTGAGTGCTTTAAGCATTGCATTTACCTGTCTGCTGTTCACATCACTCATTGATGCTGCTTCAGCATTCTGTTGCCCAAACGCCTGTATTTCATGCATACCGGAAAGGTTATCCTGAAGCTTCGCATTGAGCTCACCCATTACCTTCTGCTGTGCTCTAAAGTATGGTCTGATTATCTTCGCAAAAATGATACCGGATACAAGGATAAGCGGAATCGGTGCGCAGGTGATAAGTGCCAGCTTCCAATTGATAAGAAGCAGTATCACAAGTACTCCGACAAATGTAATCAAATGTGAAATCAGATCCGGAATAATATGCGCATACAAAAGTTCAAACTCTCTCGTATCATTCACTACACGGCTCATCAGATCACCGGTCTGCTTGTCATGGAAAAATCCAAGGTCAAGAATCTGCATTTTTTCATAAATGCGCTGTCTTAAATCTCCAACCAATTCCCAGGCAGCCTTATGTGCCAAATAGTTATTAAGGAATCTGAAAAGCACTCTGGCAAGATATAAGCCCAACAGCAACCCTGCTGTGATAAATAAACCATTCAGTTTGCTCTCATCCACTCCTTCGCCGATCATTCCGGTAGCTCTCGACAGAACCTTCGGCGCTATGAGATTGACCGCCGTAAGCGCAAGCATCGCAAGTATCGCACCTACATAATATCCCTTATACCTTGTTGCCTCTTTTGTTAATTTCCAAATCGATTTCATAATCATCCCATAGGCATTCTGCATTCACAGGCTGCCCAATTTATTACTTATTCTTAAATTTATTACTTATTAATTCTAAATTCAGTCTACGTATACGTTCTCTACGCCCCATACATCAATATCCGCATGATTGATATCTTCCTTGGTCTCAAAAGGATATACCATACCGATATGATTTCTGATGGAATCCATCCAGCTCATCATTCTGCAGATCTCTGAATGAGGAAGCTCGGGTACTTCCTTAGCACCTTCAAGGAGCGCTTTTCTGCATGAGAGAACCTCATACTCATAACCGTTTACAAGCAAAGGAATATCATGCTTTTCCACCACATTGCCGTCATTGTCATATACGGTAAGCTCAGTAGGAACATTAATAGGTCCGAATACTACGGAACCCTTATCGCCTACAAACTTGGCATAGTTAGCAGGATTCTGTGTATCAAACGCACACTTTACGCGAGCTTTATTACCATTCTTGTAGGTGATAACAATATCATCGTGAAGGTCCACACCCTGATCTGACAATTCGCAGTCAGTCTTAACAGATTCAATATCATATCCCCAATACATAGCAGGAACGGTAAGTGAATAAATACCGAGATCCAGCAGTGCTCCGCCTGCAAGCTCGGGCTTTTCCATTCTGTCAAGTCCGCGTACATTGATAGCGAAATCATCCTCACAGTAATTGATTTTACCGATAATACCGCTTTCAAGGATTCCCTTGATAAATCCGTAAGAAGGCTGATATCTGGTCCACATTGCTTCAGCCAATAACAAATCCTTTTCCTTTGCAAGCTTTAAGAGCTCCTTGGTCTGAACAAGATTACCACAAAATGCCTTCTCTACGAGACAATTACGACCGTTCTCAAGGCAAAGCTTTGTATTTTTGTAATGCTCAGAATGAGGAGATGCCACATAGATAAGGTCAATGTTCTCATCCTTAACCATTTCCTCATATGAACCGTATGCTTTCTCAACGCCCCACTTTTCAGCAAAAGCCTGTGCCTTCTCAAGAGAACGAGAAGCTACCGCATAGAGCTTTGCCTCATTTGGAATTCCCTTAACAGCCTCTGCCATCGCATTTGCAATATTACCGGCACCGAGAATAGCTACGTTTATTACTTTATTCATGATTCTATACCCTTTTTTTCATTAATATTGGACAGTTTATTTTGGTCGAAGGTACTCTACTGCCCATAAATACCCCAATATTATTATATTTCGCAGATATAAAAACACAAACAAGAATAGTTCACTTTTTTCCTTTTATATTTCGCAAAACATACCTACGGAATGCAATCAATGCTACAATCCAATGTCTGTTCAAGTGCCATGCAGGCAACAGTATAAACTCGCATGCCCCAATAATAAGCATGACATTTATCTTAATCATTTCTTTTGACATATATCCTGTATTGGTAGACATACCGATTATCAACACTGCCGGGAATAGGAATACAAGGCTTATTAACAGGCCTATTACAATATCACTTCGTCTGCTCTTCAAGACATATCTTCCTTTTTCATTTTTCACAAAATCATAATCCACATAAGGACCATATCCTCTTAAAGATATAAATGAACTGACAACGATAGTATTGTCTCCTCTAAAAATAACTACCGGATATTTTTTATATGCCCAAATCTCCAAAGGAATAAGAATTAAGGCCAAAATCACATTTTCAATCAAGAACTCTAATTCTACAAGCTGCATAACACTCCCAACCTTTCAGTAATAAACCTTTCAGTAATAAAATATCCAAATACCATCATAATTAATATTACTTTATTGGGCTTACAAAATACATTGCTTCGGAGTCGGAATATAACATAATATTTTCAAAAGTTCGCATATTATGTCTGTTTATTTCACAAAACATTGTTATTACTATTATTCATTTCAACAAAATATCAGTCTCTAATGCAGTATTTCGTTCCTTAAGTAAATAAGTATCCGATTTTTATGTTATTATATATAACAACCAATCACACTAAGCCCTAATCGGAGACAAATATATGTTTTCATTCAATAATGGCAAATCTATCAGGACGAAGCTCATAAAGGCTTCCTTTATAGCGGCTACATCTGCAGTAACTGTATTCTCTGCTCTCGTTTTTGCAGGCTGTAGCTTCGGAAAAAGCATGGTTTCAAATGCATTTCACAAATATGTTGAATATGAGATAGAAAAATCACAGGCTGAAATAGATGAGCTCATTGAAAAATCCCGTGGACTTCTGACTGTGTATCTTGACAGCGTTGCTACAGATTACACTATCGGTGAAATTAGTTGCATGAATGCGAATTCAGGTAATCCCAGCGAATACCTCTCTCCTGTCACCGAGGCAATGGTTGTGATAAATGGTGAAGAATTTATTTTCTATATTGATACCGATACTGAGAATATCTACAGCAATATGCAACACGAGTCATTTAAGCGGCTCTATATAAGCGAGCTGTTTGGAGATCGTATAGATCCTTCGGAAGTTGCACTTAATATAGTAACAGATTTAAAAATCTACAGCACCACTAAGGCCACCAATCGTCAAATATATACCACTATTTTTGATGCCTATCCTGTAACCGAAAGCGCCACCTCAATTTTTGAAAAAGCAAGAAATGGCGAAATGTCAAGCATAGCCCTTCTGGCATATTTTAATAGTGATAACTATAACTATTTTGAACCTGACTACTTAAAGGACTATATGGATTCGCACTCCGAAATCAGTAGACTTAGTTTATACAGTATAAGCACCGGAGTAGTTGAAAAACTCCAAGATGATTTCAAAACATATGAACCGGGGATTGCCAGAGAAATTGATTTTCTTGCCGACCCACTTGCTGTCAAAGAAGAATATTACCTGTATTACACTAATAATAATCTGACCTTCGAATACAAGCAGCACACCCTTGCCGAATACGATTATTCAGTAAGTGTCAATTATATAAGCTATGAAATGAAAATGGGAAATGAGGATTTCTCTCTGTATGAAGAAAACGAATATACAATTGACATCACAGTAACAGATTTAGCAATAAATACCTATGCACCCGCGAATGGGTCAACTGCCTATTTATTCTTCTATGAGAGCCCGGGCTCCAGTGCCACAGTAAAGCTTCCCGGCTCATATACTGCAGATTCATATGATATATGCATATATCCTTGCGGATATTATTCCTTAACCGATTCAGCACAAAATGATACTACCGACTACGGTTATGAGATAACCAGAGACGAAATCATCCGAATTAAATAAACATAAAAAACTGCCGAGAAAAATTCTCAGCAGTTTTTACTTGCAATATTCAATTTGAAATGATTTATTTACGGATTATTATCGCATATATCTTATTGTAAATCTGGTACCGTTTTCATTGTCCTTTTCATAACTTTCGGCGATTATATATCCGTTATCTCTGCGGACTATACTGTCTGCAAGAGACAAGCCTATTCCGACGCTGTCTATCACAGAGGTTTCGCCTCTGTAATAACGTGTAAAAATCTTACCTGCTTCTTCCTTACTGATGGGATCTCCGTCATTTTCTATCTGTATCTCCGAATACATTTCATATTCGGTAAAGCTTATCCTAACAGTGCTCTCAGCATGTTCAATACCATTTTTAAGGATATTGGATACAGCTTCTATCTCCCAATATTCATCGCAAAAAATAGTTCCTTTTCCTTGCTTACCTTCACTCGTCTCAGTATTTGTGTAGCTTATATCCACGCCTTTGAGATCACACAATGCCAATACATTTTCTATCGACTTATTTATGATATGATCAACCGGCACATCCTTTTGCACAAACTCGATTGCATCCGCATCCAAGCGTGAAAGCTTTAGAAGCATCTGAACCATCTGGTTAATCTTATTGGTATCCCTTTTTGCATTGCCTACAATCAGCATTCTCTTTTCTTCCGGCAAATCGGGATACTCCTCCAGGTTTTCAAGATTAATCAACAGCGAAGTAATCGGTGTCTTAAGCTGATGAGAAATATCAGATAATGATTCCTTAAGTTTTTCTTTGTCCTCACGGGAATTTTCCGCAGCCTCACGGCAGGTTATCGCAGTCTTATATATCTCACTTTCGAGAATAGAAAGCTTACCCTCTTCACCGGTATTCATATCATAGCTGTAATCACCGGAATTAATCTTTGCCAAATCAGCTGTGATATCCTCTAGCTTTTTATCCCAATACACAAAAATACGATTCATTATTATAAAAACAACCACGCTGATAAGTATTGCCACAGCAATATCGACAGCCAAATAAATGGCAAATAGCTTATTATTCTCTTCTATAGCAGAAGAAGTCGAACTTTCAATTCCGTATTCGCTCAGCACATCATCATATCCCGTCAAATCGGACGAATTACTGCTCATCAGTCTGATTATACGATTTACATCAACATCCGGATATTCCTGCCTTATAGTGTCGCACACAGCATTGATATGCAGATTATAATTGTAGCTGATTCTTCTGTACTGCAGCATTCCCATGAAAACAATTATCAGGCAGACACATACTATATATACAAGTGCAAATATTATTCTTTTTTTCTTAGAATACTTATTCATGAGTGTCTATCCTATAACCGATTCCTTTTACTGTGGTGATTATATCCTCGCCCAGCTTCTCTCTGATACGCTTCATATATACAGTAACTGTATGGTCGTACACATCGTTTCCCGTAGCTTCCCATATACAGTCTATAACTGCATTTCGGCTCACGACCTTATCATGATTATCAATTAACAGTCCGAGTATCTTCTTTTC
>DCIR01000083.1 GCA_002317155.1 Lachnospiraceae bacterium UBA1721 | reverse complement strand
GTGTGTCCTAAACCTTAGCAACGTTCAGGCAGGATTATTTTGCTCTTTCGAGCTTCCACACGTAGTTTCTGTCCTCAGACAGACTTAATTGTAGTACAGTGACTTGTCGTCAGTTTAATAACTTGACATTCGCTCCACGGAAAACCTGCATCCAGTTACCTGTAAGCAGCAACCTCACGCTTCATAGCTATCATGCCACAGCAAGAAGTAGTATAACTTTATATTTCTAAAAATGCAACAACTTTTTCAAAAAATATTGTTAAATCATACAAATTTATTTTTTTGACCATAAAAAGGCCCGTTTTTAGACCTTTTCATGGCATTTTGACATACATTTAGTTCATTTTCGGCCATGATAGTAGCTTTTCAGACGTTAAAAATCTCATTTACGCCTTCAAGAAGCTGTTCCATCGTCTCCATCGAATTAATTCTTTGTCTGAATCTTGATGAATTGGGCATTCCGGCAGTATACCATGCAAGATGCTTGCGCATCTCTCTGATTGCTATATACTCTCCTTTATATTGCTGCATCAGTTCGGCATGCCTGAGAGCCACTGCCTTTTTTTCTTCTCTGGACGGTGCCGGCAATAATTCACCCGTTTCCAGATAATGCTTCACATCTCTAAATATCCAAGGATTACCTTCCGCGCCTCTTCCTATCATTATTCCATCGCAGCCGGTCATTTCCGTAAGCCTTTTTGCTTTTTCCGGAGACGTCACATCGCCGTTACCTATTACAGGAATACTTACAGCCGCTTTAACTTTTCCTATTATATCCCAATCAGCTTCACCACTATAATACTGAGCCCTTGTTCTTCCGTGAACCGCCACCGCCGAAATACCTGCGGCCTCTGCTGCTTTGGCAATCTCCACAGCATTTACATGTTCGGAATCAAAGCCCTTTCTAAATTTAACAGTCACCGGCTTGGTTGAATGCTTAACCAGCTGTTCCATAATTCTGAATGCAAGGTCAGGATCTTTCATAAGTGCAGATCCTTCTCCGTTATTAACCACTTTAGGCACAGGACATCCCATATTGAAATCAAGTATATCATTAGGATTACTGTTGATTTCTTCCACGACATCCCCGATCAGTTCCGGCTCAGAACCAAACAACTGCATTGATACCGGATGTTCGCCTTCATATATCTTCATCAGGTCTACGGTATTTTTATTATGGTAAGATAATGCTTTCGCACTTATCATTTCCATACAAACCATTCCTGCTCCAAGCTCTCTGCATAGAATACGAAATGGCAGGTCTGTTACCCCTGCCATCGGTGCAAGTATTATGTTATTTTCCAGTTCGACCGTTCCAATCTTTAATCTCATCGGAAAACTACTCCTCACCAAGTTCCTTAAGTATATCCTCGGGATTCTCCTTGAGCACAATCATTCTGTAATAAAGGCTCAATGACTCCATAAGTTCCTGACGCGTTCTTCTGATTTCTCCTATCAACAGACCCGAAGAAACCTCATCATAATAAATATCGTCAGAATCCGCATTGGTTTCCAGGCTGATTCCACCTTCTTCATCAAATACTATATAGAAAATACCGCCTACCTCTTCAGTGAAAAGGACACATATAATATTCAGTTCCTTCTGAATGGACTCGGGCAGTTTAGAAAATCTTTTATTAAAATAGAACTTCTGCTCATATGAATTTGCACCGCACAGCACTACTCTTCCATCAGGGAGCACACCGTTGTCATCTGCTGCAAATTTATCCTTAATCTCATTATCAGACATATCCATATATTCCTCTCACCGAAACTTCGCCGGCATATACTTCCAAAACCTTACCGTCTTTTGTTCTGACAAGCAATTCACCATTATCATTTATTCCCTGCGCAATACCCGTGTATTCTCCCTTAGGATCCAGCACACATACCTCGCGGTTTATATTGACTAAATACTGTTCGTATTCATTCTTTAATGAATTCAATGTTCCTGTCTTCTTAAATTCTTCATAATGCTTTTCAAAAGCATTCATAATCAGACCGATAAGTCTGCTGCGCGATACAAATGAATCTATTTCTTCTTCAACCGAAGATGCATGTTCAGCAAATTCCGCATCAAACTTCTGTCTCTTAACATTGATACCGGTACCTATTACCACGTGTTGAATGTAATCTCTCTCAACACTCATCTCAGTCAAAATTCCGCAGACCTTTTTACCATTGATGACAATATCGTTAGGCCACTTGATTTTTACTTTGCATGAATTTGTACCTGTGTTTTTATCAGTACCATCGTTTTTATTTTGATTAGCACCTATATCTTTAATGACACTATCAATAGCCTCTGCTACCGCAAGTGCCATAACCAATGTAAGCATCGGCGCCTGTGACGGATTAAAATCCGGCTTAAGCAATAAGGAAAAATAAATATTACTTCCTTCAGGACTAATCCAGCTTCTTCCACGGCGTCCCTTACCTGCAGTTTGTCTGTCGGCAACAATCACTGTTCCATCGACAGCACCTTCCTCCGCAAGTCTCTTTGCTTCAGTATTGGTCGATCCTATTATATTATAGAAGAAACTGTTTCTTCCTATATATTGTGTATCGATCGAAGCATCAATCTCAGCCTTGTTATATACATCATTTCCGGCTGTTACCAGTCGATAGCCCCTGTTTCTTACCGCCTCTATGATATACCCATCTTTTTTCAATTGTTCAACAGCTTTCCATACGGCTGTCCGGGACACGGCAAAGTGTTCGCACAATTCCTGTCCCGAAACATAATCCGTACTGTCACGAAGCAGTTCAAGAATTTGATTCTTCATATTATTTATACTGTAGCGTCAATTACAGCCTTGATTGTATGCATACGGTTTTCTGCTTCTTCAAATACACGGCTTGCTGCTGACTCAAATACTTCATCGGTAACTTCAAGCTCAGAAATACCAAACTTCTCTCCAACCTCTGCACCGATCTTTGTCTTGAGATCATGGAAAGCAGGCAGACAATGCATAAAGATTGCTTTGTCAGAAGCGTTCTTCATAATATCCGAATTAACCTGGAAAGACTTAAGATCTGCAATTCTCTCTGCCCAAATCTCGTCAGGCTCACCCATTGAAACCCATACGTCAGTGCATACTACATCAGCACCCTTGGTTCCTTCCATTGCATCCTCGGTAAGATTAATGCTTCCTCCGGTTGTTGCTGCAATTTCCTTAGCTGTAGCAATAAGCTCCTCATTAGGCCAATACTTCTTGGGAGCACATCCATAGAAATGCATACCCATCTTTGCACACGCAATCATAAGCGAATTGCCGGTATTGTAACGAGCATCACCCATATATGCAAGTTTGATTCCCTTTAAGTATCCGAACTCCTCACGAATAGTAAGAAGATCAGCAAGCATCTGTGTAGGGTGGAACTCATTTGTAAGTCCATTCCATACCGGAACCTTAGAATACTTAGCAAGTTCTTCTACGATCTCCTGGCCATATCCTCTGTACTCGATTCCGTCAAACATGCTGGCAAGCACTCTTGCAGTATCTGCAATTGATTCCTTCTTACCAATCTGTGATCCTGAAGGATCAAGATAAGTGGTTCCCATTCCAAGGTCATGAGCAGCTATTTCGAAAGAGCAACGTGTTCTTGTGCTGGTCTTTTCAAAAATAAGAGCTATGTTCTTTCCTCTGTGATGATCAACAGGGATTCCATTCTTTTTCTTCTCCTTAAGATCAGCTGCCAAATCAACCAAATATAAAATCTCTTCGGGTGTATAATCAAGTAACTTTAAAAAATCTCTTCCGCGTAAATCCATAACCGTCTCCTTCGCTACCACTTACTGTCTCTTCCATTATATGTGGGGTCAAGCGTTCCTTCCGAAACCTGAAGCTCCACATTACCATCCATCACTTCGTCAAGGCATATAACCAGTTTTCCGTTATAAACCCCTGTGACATCTACTATCGCGCCTACAGGAATAATTACATTTTCCTCTTCACTGACAGCGCTCCATTCCTGTCCCTGCACACTAATCTGTCCTATTCCGCGCCAATTATCAATCTCGCTTATTACTCTTCCGCGCTTTCCAATTAGCCTATATGCCCGTTCACTACGTCTGCCCCGCTTAAGTCTTTTATGCGCCACCGGACGTACAAACGCGAACATAACAAAACTGATTATCACAAAGACAACACACTGGGCCCACACCGGCAAATCAAACACAGCCATAATAGCCGCTGCACCTGCTCCGCTAGCAAAACATATTGTTGTGAACCCAAGTGTAATAAGTTCAATAATTATAAGTATAGCCAGTAACACCAGCCATCCAATCAACCAATTCATACAGCCTCCAATGCCTTGGTCAGTAATTGCTTATAATTACAGGTTAATCTTCTTAATTCTGTCTACTGCCTCAACAGTATTCTCATATGTACCAAATGCGGTAAGTCTGAAATAATGCTCTCCTGAAGGTCCGAATCCGGAACCGGGAGTACCTACTACATTAACCTGAGTAAGGAGATAATCAAAGAACTCCCAACTGGTCATGTTGTTAGGTGCCTTAAGCCAGATATAAGGAGCGTTAACACCACCTGATACGGTGAATCCTGCGCTCTTAAGTCCGTCATAAATATACTTGGCATTATTCATGTAGTAAGCAACCTGCTGCTTAAGCTGTGCCTTACCTGCCTCTGAGTAAACTGCCTCTCCTGCCTTCTGAATGATATAAGGAGCTCCGTTGTACTTGGTTCCGTGTCTTCTTGCCCAAAGTGCATGAAGATTAACATCTCCTGCCTTAAGCTCCTTAGGGATAACTGTAAATCCAAGTCTTACGCCGGTAAATCCTGCGTTCTTAGAGAATGATCTAAGCTCGATTGCACAAGTTCTTGCTCCCTCGCATTCATAAATGCTGTGAGGAACATCTGCCTCTGAAATGTATGCTTCATAAGCTGCATCATAAAGTATGATAGCTCCAACCTTATTTGCATAATCAACCCACTCCTGAAGCTGTGCCTTGGTAATAGTTGAACCGGTAGGGTTGTTAGGGAAGCAAAGATAAATGAGATCAGGAGTCTCCTTGGGAAGCTCAGGTGCAAAATTATTCTCAGCTGTGCAAGGCATATAAATTACATCGCTCCAGGTCTCGGTCTTAATATCATATGTTCCGGTACGACCTGCCATAACGTTTGAATCTACATATACAGGATATACAGGATCACAAACAGCAATCTTATTATCAAGGCTGAAAATTTCCTGAATATTTGAGCAATCACACTTTGCTCCGTCTGATACAAAGATTTCATCAGCGCTGATATCGCATCCTCTTGCCTTGTAATCATTATCAGCAATGGCATTTCTAAGGAACTCATATCCAAGATCAGGTGCATAACCCTTGAATGTCTCTCTTACTGCCATCTCATCAACTGCCCCATGAAGTGCATCGATAATAGCGGGAGCAAGGGGCTGAGTTACATCACCAATTCCAAGTCTAATGATCTTTGCATCAGGATTTGCTGCGCTGTATTCTCTTACCTTCTTTCCGATTGTAGAAAAAAGATAGCTTCCGGGAAGTTTAAGATAATTGTCGTTTGCTTTTACCATTGTTTTGGTACTCCTCTCACATTATAAGTATGTTACGGGCATTAACCCTTAAATAAAATTTTATAAACATAAGCTGTCTCTTCAGCCTAATATTATTATATTGTAATCTCGCCCTCAAAAACTGTAGTTGCAGGGCCTGTCATATATATCAGATTAGCTTCTCTGTCCCACTCGACTTCGAGTGTTCCTCCAAGCAGATGAACATTCACCTTTTCATCCGTATGTCCGTTGAGAACACAAGCAACCGCGGTCGCACATGAGCCGGTACCACAAGCTAATGTTTCTCCGGTGCCGCGCTCCCACACACGCATATTTACGTTTGCGCGGTCTATTATCTCTACAAACTCAGTATTTGTTCTCTTCGGGAACAGCTTATGATTTTCAAAATCAGGTCCAATCTTTTCAAGATTAAGATCAGCTACTCCATTCATAAAGATGACTGCATGCGGATTACCCATAGATACACATGTCATCTTATACTCTTTTCCCTGTACGGTTATCGGTACATCTATCGCATTATCGCCATCGGTATCTACCGGAATTTCGCAAGGCTGTAAAATAGGATTTCCCATATTTACTCTTACCTTTACGACCTCTTCACCTCTGGCTGTCTTGTCGCTCTTTTCGGTAGTAAGTACAAGATACTTAATCATACCTGCACTCACAATACTGATTTCTTTCGAATCGGTCAGACTATGATCAAACACGTATTTTGCAACACATCTGATTCCGTTACCACACATCTCTGCTCTAGTACCATCTGCGTTCCACATTTCCATCTCAAAATCAGCAGCATCAGATGGATTTATAAAAATGACCCCATCTCCACCAATTCCAAAATGTCTGTCACTTAAGAATCTGACAATGTCCGGTTTCTTATCAGCGTCCAGCTTAACCTCAGCACCATTTATATACACATAATCGTTGCCACAGCCGTGCATCTTGGTAAACTTAATATTTGTTTTCTCCATAGCAACCTCCTCAATTCCTCATAAGAGCCAGTATCATCTTCGCGGTTTCAACAAGACTGTTACCGCTGTCCATACTGTTCTTTTGAATATAGCGATGCGCCTCATCCTCTGTCATATGGTTACGAACCATAAGCACTTCTTTGGCCTCCGCTATTGTCTGCGTATCCTTCTCATTTCTGACCTTCGGAGCTAGTCTGGCTCTTCGCCTTTTTCGCTCGAGTTCTTCGGCCATCATATTGATCGTACTGATAAAGTCATCCAGCTTTAAAGGCATAGCCAGACACACAATATCATTTCCGTAACACTCACTGATAAATTTCTGTGAGGTTAATATCAGCATTTCAAAACCTTCCGGAAGATTCTCCTTTAAGTTGCTATACACCATGTCGGGGAGTTTATATCCGCATATCACTATACCGTTTTCATAATCCTCCGCCTGACTGATTGCCTGCGCACCCGTATTACATATATACAAAGATCGATGTCCGTTGCGGGCAAGTATGTTTTTTATTCCGGTGCATTCTTCCGGTCTTGGTAATGCAACAATTATATTAACCACCTGCCCACCTCCTTTGCAGTAAAATTGAATGTCTGTAGGGCGATAAATAATTTGTCGCTAATGCAACATATTAATAGCGGTTAAGATACTCCTTAAGTTCCCATGCGGAAACATGTGTATTATAATCGTTCCATTCCTTTTCTTTTATAATGAGATACTTCTCGTATGCCGGCTCACCAAGAGACTCTTTGATGAACGGGTCATTCTTAAACTCTTCCAACGCCTCAACAAGTGTTCCGGGAAGCTTCTTGATTCCGAGTGCTTTTCTCTCCTCAGCAGTCATTGCGTTAATGTCTGCATCTACAGCCTTAGGAGTTTCAATCTTTTTATTGATTCCGTCAAGTCCTGCTGCCAAGCACAATGCGATTGTCAGATAAGGGTTAGCTGATGAATCAGGGCTTCTAAGCTCAATTCGGGTAGAATTTCCGGTCATTCTTGCAGGAATTCTAATCATCTGATTTCTGTTTTTAGCACTCCATGCCACATAAACAGGTGCCTCATATCCGGGAATAAGTCTCTTATATGAATTAACCAAAGGATTAGTAATAGGCGCCATCGCAGGAAGGTGCTTCATTAATCCTCCGATAAACCAATATGCTTCCTTTGAAAGACCGTTTTCATCATCAGGATCACTGAAGATATTCACACCGTTCTTCTTGAGGGACATATTAATATGCATACCCGAACCATTTATATCATCACGGGGCTTGGGCATAAATGTCGCATGAAGACCATGTCTTTTCGCAAGAGTACGAACAGCGAGCTTAAATGTAATAATACTGTCAGCTACATCAAGGGCCTCTCCGTAAGCAAGGTCTATCTCATGCTGAGCAGGAGCAGCCTCATGATGTGAAGCCTCTATCTCAAAGCCCATATCCTCAAGATTCATTACGATATCACGGCGAGCATTTTCACCTTCATCAAGAGGTCCTACATCGAAATATCCTGCCTGCTCGTGAGTAATTACCGTAGGATTGGTATTTTCATCTGTTTCAAAAAGGAAAAATTCGCACTCAGGTCCTACCTCGAATGTGTATCCCATCTCTGCTGCAGCCTTAAGTGTTCTTCTAAGAATATATCTGGGGTCTACCTCGGAAGGCTTGCCTTCAGGAACATACACCTCACACAAAAGTCTTGCAACCTTACCCTGCTGCGGTCTCCAAGGGAAAATTTCAAATGTAGAAAAATCAGGAACAAGTACTCTTTCAGAACCGGTTACTCTTCTGACGCCATCGATTGCCGACACATCAAAAAGGCATCCGTTATCAAGAACCTTCTCCAACTGACTTGATGTTATTGCGACATTTTTAAGGACGCCATGAAGATTAGTAAACTGAAGTCTTATAAATTCAACATCTTCATCGCGAACAAGATTAAGGACATCCTCTTTTGTGTAATTTTTCATTTTCTGTACCTCGCTTTCGGCCTTCAGCCTTAATTATGTTAAAAAGATTAGTAGTTATTTGCTCTGTGTGAGCAGGTCAGAAAGTTCATCTATCGTAAATTCATATTTTGAACTGCAGAACTGGCAACCAACTTCAACCGATTTTCCTTCATCAATCATTGCTTTCAGTTCCTTCTTTCCAAGGCTTATCATTACCTTTTCTAGACGCTCTCTACTGCAAGTACATTTGTATCCGCAGGGACGGGTTCCTGTAAATTCCACATCAAATCCATCAAGAACTCTTCTAAGCATATCCTCAGGTGTATCACCACCGTCAAGCATCGTAGTAACCGACGGAATTGCCTTTAAGTTCTCCTCCAGTTTTGATATTACTTCATCACTCGCGAATGGCAGTAACTGAATGATAAATCCTCCCGCCTGACGAACGGTATTGTCTCGATTCATCAATACTCCCAAGCCAACTGAGGATGGTACCTGTTCAGATACCGCAAAATAATATGTAAAGTCTTCAGCAATCTCACCGGTCTGAAGATCTATCTCACCGACATATGGTTCCTTAAGACCCATATCCTTAATAACTCTCATCGTTCCGGGTCCAACTGCGCCTGATACATCAAGCTTACCATTAGGTTTGGCAGGAATAATAACATCCGGTACTTCCGCATATCCTCTTACATTTGAAGAAGAATCAGTCGCTACAGTGATTCCACCGACAGGTCCCGCACTCTTTATCTGGATAGAAATAACATCCTTTTCACCCTTGAGCATGCTTCCCATCATTGTCGCTGCAGTGAGCATTCTTCCGAGTGCCGCAGTTATAACAGGACTGGTATTATGTATTTCTCTTGCATGTTCAACCAGATTTCTGGTAGTACATGCAAAAACTCTTATCTGTTCATTTGCGGCCATGCCGCTTACAATGTAGTCTTCCATTTATGCCTCGAATATAATATATCTATTCAACTATTACTATTAATCTCAAAGTATAAATACTTTATTTGATGCAACGAGCGACCACAAAAATCCTTTCGCTCTCATCATCTGCTTCATTCTCGGTATCCGAGTCAATCAGCTTCACCACTTCAAATCCGGCATCAACAAGCATCTGCTCCATCTGCTTTTTCTCATAACCTTTTTGAAAATGAGTCTCAGAGAATCTTCTGAAAAGTCCATCCTTTTCCTCAACAAATATAGTCACATCATATTCATTGATTTTTTCCTCGGGATCATAAAAATTCTCCCAAATGAAACTGCAGTCATCTCTATTCTCAGCGATAGTGGTATCACCAATCACTTCCCTGTATTTGTAGTCTGTATTGAAATCAAAAATAAACAAACCATTCGGATATAGATAGTTGTGAATCAAATCAAATGTAAGTCTGACATCTTCCTCATCGGTAAGATAATTGATTGAATCACACACACTGACAACTGTTCCAACTGTAGAATAGAGTTCCAGCTCTCTCATATCCTGATTGAGATATAAAATCTCTGAGCCCGATTTCTCCCTTTTATCCATAGCCTTTTCAAGCATAGATTCCGATACATCAATACCTATCATATCGTAGCCTTCGGCATAGAGCATTTCTGTCAAAGTACCTGTTCCGCAGCCAAGATCCACAACAAGATTTCTCTCAGATTCAAGGAGTTCATCCTCTGAGATTTCTCTATCCTCAGACATCTCCTCGCTACTCTTAATAGGCTTACTGATTCCATACTCATTCATAGCTTCGACGATACGGTTCTTCCAAAGCTCGTAAGGAGTCTCATCCATCAGTTCGTCATAAACCTGTGCAAAATCTGTATAGCTTTCTGACATAGCCTTAATCCTCTTATCAGATACTTAGTATCTGAAATTAAATGAACATTCCAAGCAGACCGTACGACAGTATCGATACTATTATTGTAGCAATAACAATACCCACAAGTTCAGCCGCAATTGCCTTCTTAATATCAATCTCAAGCAAAGCTGCAATGAGTGAACCCATCCATGCTCCGGTTCCGGGAATAGGAATACCTACAAACAATACCAGTCCCAGGAATTCTCCCTTTGAAAGTGCTGAGCTCTTTTTCATTGCTCTGGCTTCAAGCTTTTCAATAAGCTTGTGGAAAAGCTTTGTTTTTCCCATCCACTTAAATATCTTCTTGATGAAAAGAAGAATAAAAGGAATCGGAATTATATTTCCAACCACACAAATAGGAATTGCTACTCTGATATCAAAATTCAAGAACTTAGCCACAAACAATCCTGCTCTAAGTTCCAGGATAGGCATCATTGAAACCAAAAGAACAACTGCCCAATCAGGAATATATTTGCCGAGAGAATTTGCAAACTTTGCAGCAATTCTTTCTGTAAATCCCAGCTTTTCTTCCTCTGCATTATCTGCCTTAACGGTATCATCCGACGCAGCGGTAGCTGTTACCTCTGCCCCATCTGCTGCACCATTTGTTGCTATTGTCGCTTCATCATTTTCTGTATCAGCCTCGGCCACAGCCGTTGCATAATAATCTGTTATATCATCATTACCCGCCGCGCTTACGCTTACAGGACTTGTTGATACTAAAATTGACAAACATAATACTGCTGCCAAAATCTTACCAATACTGTTCTTCATTACTGCTGCTCCTTAACCAAGATATGCTTCCAATGCGGCTATCAACAGCTGCATCTGCGAATCAGTACCAATCGTAATGCGAAGTGAATTATTGATTCTCTCTTTGTTCCAATATCTGACATAGATATTCTGCTGTCTCAGATAACTGAAAATATCAGCTGCAGGAACACTCTTGTGACTTGCAAAAATGAAGTTTGCCTTAGAATCAGGGAAAGTAAATCCAAGTCTTGTAAGTTCCTTCTTGGTCCACTCTCTGGTCTCGATAATCTTGCCGGTTATCTCCTTAAAATATGCATCATCCAAAACTGCCGCAGCGCCAAGTGCCTGTGAAGGTCTGTTCATTGTATATGAGTTGAATGAAAACTTAACATCATTCAAATACTTGATAAGTTTTTCGTTTCCGATACAGAAACCGATTCTGAGTCCGGCCATAGCTCTTGACTTTGAGAAGGTCTGAATCACGAGAAGATTCTCATATTTCTCCAAGAGAGGTAATGCGCTCTTTCCGCCAAAATCGATATACGCCTCATCGACCATTACAACAACATCAGGATTAGCCTTAATGATTTCCTCTACATACTCAAGATCCATATAGAGTCCTGTAGGCGCATTGGGATTAGGGAAAATGATTCCTCCATTCTCCTGCTTAAATCCTTCTACATCGATACTCCAATCATCCTTAAGTGCAACAGTCTTGTAGGGAATGTGATAAAGATCTGCCCATACATCGTAGAATGAATAAGTTACATCAGGGAACAGAATCGGCTTATCACTGTTGAAAAAAGTAAGGAAAGCCATGCTGATAACATCATCTGAACCAACACCTACAAATACCTGTTCTTTTTTTACTCCATAGTAATCAGCAAGAGCTGTAACAATAGGCGTAGTATCAGGATCCGGGTAAAGTCTGAATGCATCTGTATCCAAATTCTCTGCAAGCTTTGCAACAGCCGGAGCCGGAGGATAGGGACACTCATTTGTATTTAATTTGATAACATCCTTCTGTTTAGGCTGCTCACCCGCAACATAAGGAACTACTTTTCTGACACTATTTTCCCAGGACATATTTCACCTCATATATTTCTGTAATTCATCACGATACATTTCTGCCATCTCTGAATTACCGTTCTTTTCATTAATATCAATCAAATGTCGAAGCGGATCGACATTTCCCGATGTTGCTTTTAATATCGGAGCTGTCTCAAAAGCTGCATTGTAATACCATATAGCAGCTTCTTCCAAATCTCCCATACCCTCGTAGTAAAGGCCCATCTCCATACATATTTCAGAGCAGCCATCGCCGGTAACAATCTTAACCGAGTATTTTAAGAATCGGTGGACATCATTTTTTATTCTCGCGCAATGTGTAAGTATCAGGCACAAGGTCTGATGCAGTTCAGGCGATATTCCAGATGCAGCTTTTCTTTCAAAATAACTCTCTGCCTTAATAAAGTCTTCGTCACTGCCCGCAAGATACAATTCCCTCGCATACATATCCCACAATCTGTCAGACAAGTCACCGTCTTTGATTATGGCACGCTCAAAAACTGCAAAGTCTCTTCCGCTATGATTCGACTCCGGCATATGAGTAATCACTATATCACTGTCGAAAACAACAGGATCAAGACGGACCTGCTCATGTACGGGCTCTATCCATACAAAATTTCTGAGTCTCTTGAATAGCTTCGGTCTGTATTCCTCGTCGAAATTGTAAACAGTCCCAAAGCTAAGCTGATTGCCATACTTCATCTGCACAATTTCAATCTCAGGCAAAAGATTATCTTTAAGCTGCTTGAATAAGACACGATTCTTATCATCAAGTACTTCATCCGCATCCGCAGAATAAATATAATCCATTGTTGCCAATGAAAAAGCATAATTACGGGCAGCAGAAAAATCATTAACCCAGACAAAGTCATAAATCTTGTCTGTATAATGACTTGCTATCTCCTTGGTTCTGTCTGTGGAGCCTGTATCCACAATGATAAGTTCCTCATACAATCCTTTGAGACTGTCAAGGCACCTCGCAAGAACTCTCTCTTCATTTTTTACAATCATGCATACCGATATTGTCATATCTAACCTCGTAGTGATGCCCGATTACTAAAAAAAGATATACTACCCCATAATCTGTAAAATTATAACAAAAAATAATACAATTATCAAGAAAAGTGTACAAAAACCGCGAAAAAGCCTAGCGCAATGAACGGTATCATCGGAACAGGTTTCTTTAACTTTAATCTACCGTCAATATTCCCTGTTATCAGCTGTGAAATAACCAATATCGCCCAACTGATAAACATATGAACAGCATAAAATTCCAGTGCCATCCCCTTAAGTGCCATAGTCATTGCACAGCTGCAAAATGCATGGCAATCAGCCTTTCCATATACATTTTTCATCACCACTTCCTGGACTGTAAAAAACATCGCCAGCGATAATACAATCTCTATTGTCAAAACACCTGACGTAAACAGACTCACACTGCTGCATACAATGCTTATAATCCATACAAATTCATATATTTCCTGCCACAGTATATCCATCATGACTGCCGCGATTAATGTGCCTGTAAATATTAAAACGCTATACCGTGAAACAGACTTATAACAGCCAATCCCAAATACAAAATTGAGAATACCGCAGCAAATTAGTATCCTTATATTGGGCAATATCTTTTCTTTATGCTCAAGGATAGAAAACACGCCGAGGAAAATCATCCCCGACGTGCTTATCAATATAAGTATCCAAATCATTAACCGCTACTACCTCAGACTTGTTCTCAGATCATCGAGGACACTACGACCTGCAATTAATGTTAATGCAGGATAACAGCTAATCACCTTCTCATCTTTGTAAGCAGTCACTCTTACTATAATCCTTTCCGCGTCTTCAGGTATTCCGTACACCGGCACAAAAAAATCTATAGCTTCAGATTTAGCTCCCGCACCCCGTTGAATATAATCAAATATACAGTCATACTCCTCCATTCCTCGCGGGAACTCTACGACCACATAATCCGCACTGCCATCAAGCTCTATATTAAGGATTCCTTCCTCGCCTCGTATAAACTCACTTCTCCCATCATCCTCACATAAACATCTCACAATTTCAGCCCGCAGACTAATATCATCGTCTGTACATGCATATTCACCACTATACCCGTTTTGACCTAAATCACCGACCACTTCACTGCTTACCTCACCATATGAATTATTGTACGGATCATATGACATACTCTCTCCTGATTCATCTTCTGATCCCCATACTGCATATAACACCACGCTCGAACAATCCTGAAGATTACCTATATCCATCTTATTCATCACATTTATCCAAGACTCCTCATCAGCAAACAGCACTTCTCCATTCGGCTTATCACTCCATCCAAGAAACCTCTTCCCCGTTACTGTAAATGCACACTTTGCCAGTCTCGTGCCCCCGGCATTTTCATTTCCCTCGTATGTGTTATCATCACCATAAATGAACCATCCTGATGACATTATTCCTCGTGCAGATGAATTCCCTGCATTATAGATAATCTTATATTTATTAGCTGACACCTGTGTGCACACATGATTGATAGGACAATAATTTTCCAATGAATTGTCATACGGGCAAAGATAAAAATAATTGCTGTAGCTTTTACCTGACGGCAAATAGGCAGTTCTCATCGCCATCTGCTCCGTCATATAAAAGAACACATACGCAATAGGTTCATCACATACTGCACAATAACCTATCCAGCCGGCGTTATAGACTCTTCCACAGTTTGAACGGTTTGCTCCCATTCTATCAAGCGAACTGACACTACAGTTACTTGCACCTGAATGAATACACATTCCAAAAGGATTACTTAATCGCCAGTAACCAACCTTTACCTCTCCCTTCACAAGCCCATCATAATAATGCTGTCCCGCCATCAACTGTTTCGGCCCGGTTATACCATGAATCTGTACTCGATACCCCACCTGACCATATGAATATGTGGCAGCGCTTCTGTCTCCGTACCCTATGCTGAATGCTGTTCTGTCCGGAGAATATGTGACTAATCCATTCCTTGCAAAATTGAGACATTCATCTGCTGATACATGCAATACATTTGCAAATAACATCCATATAACACAACATACGCAAATTGCTCCCAAAGGATAATTAATATGTCTTCTATTCTGAATAACCGTAATATCCCCCCTTTACAGTTTCACAATTCGTATTGCTCCCGAATCGAGTCGAGTATAAAATTCCTCTACATCCTTTTTTTCAAAGAAAATATTGAATCTTGTTGCCCTTCCGGTTTGAGTCTGTTGCAGTATCTCTCCGGCACTGTCAAAAGAATCTTCTATGCATACATTTTCCCATCGAAGAACAGCCTCCCCCTCATCATCAATGATATAAATGTGCACCATATCACCGGATCTCAATATACCTCCTGCCACCTGGTATATATCATCCACCTTGAATCCTAGTAAGACTGGCTCTTCCATCCATTTGCTTCCCAAATCAGATTCCCTGAACATACCATCCGTAACAACAGTACCCTTTGATATGCTGCAGGTTGCGGTTTTACCCGCCGCACCGCCGACACTAATCAATGCATTTTCCGGAACAGCTGATACGTATATGTCTCGCAGTTCAAAATATTGTGTAGCAGTAACATCATTTATATCTGTGCCGGCAGGCACCTCACATTTTGCGACACATACCTTTAGCTTTACCTCTGTTGCCATTGCTTTTTTCTCTGAATATAACAGCAGAGCATATACTATTGCGGCTGCCAGAAAAGCAGTAATCACAAGTCCTGCCGATATAGCACTTCGCTTACCCTTTACTTTCATCATCTCCCCCTTTGCTTAAATCAATTTGTAGCAATTGATATAAATAAATATGAATTGATAGACATCGAGATACATATGTATTAATTAATATTGATTTCTACCAGTTTCCCCTTTTGTGCCCTGGTTGTTATTCCAAACACCCCCTCTACCGGAAACGATATTTCACTGTACACACCGGTTGATCTGATAATTTCTCCATTAGGGGCACGTGTCGTTCCGAGATTGCCAATATATCGATTTGTTATTCCTGTACCATCAACTGTCGTTACCTCAACCATCTCTCCATCAACGTTATAGAGCAAAAAATATACAATCTCGACTTCATCAGCCACGCTCCCTATATTGTCATTCAGCGCTGATCTATATGTATCATATGCCTTGACAGGATCTGATATTTCTACGACTCTGTCATATACAAATCGGTCCACATCTATTAGTGCAGAAGCCAAACCGCTCGCAGCTATCGCATCCTCGATGTAATCAGACAAGTTACGGTACTTAAAAAGCTCAATCTCAAAAACCATAATCACTATCATTAACTGGATAAAAAACATTCCAAGAACCCATACGACTTTTCCCTCATCCTTCTTAAGCAGCTTAATACTTTGCCGTTGATGCTCTTTTCTCCGATATCTCATACCTGCCATTTATTTTTCCCTTGATACATACATTTACAGTCCGTCCGAAATCAGCCTTTGACAATGTACTTCCCGAAATGTCTATTTCCGTCAGTCCCATACTTTCCAGTTCTCTGATCAATGTCTCCTGATCCCCTTCCGGAATATATCCATTGGTCTCTGCGACAAGAATATACTTTCGCGCCAACTGACTTACCTCAGCTTTTGTATGCAGCATATCTACGCACTTTATAAAGCACATCATCACTGTGAGCATAGCAATCACAAATATCCCCATGATTACAATGTCACCGACGTTTCCCTTATCTTTTTTAAGCCTGCATTTCATATAATTACCAACTAATAGGTACTACTAATCCCAAGCCATTGCCTGACAGAATATCCTGTGCTTTATCTGTCATTGAGTTAGTAATATTTGTAATAAATGCGGTGATTGAATCCTTCATTACAACACACAAAACCAACGCAATTATGCATAATCCAATAGTCACCAAAATACCGTCAATTCCCTTCTCTTTTTTCAAGAGTCTTTCCTTTACAGCTATCAAAAATCTATTCATATATTTCCCCCTTTTACATAATTTAAGTATTGTTCACTATTCTAAGCAGGCTCAGAATCCCAATGTTGTACTGAACATATTGCTGATACAGGCATATATTGCCACTGCAAGAACGCATGCCAGCATTCCCAACTGATAAAAAGTAATGCTTCTGTCGAGATTAGCCTTTTGTTTTTCAAGTACCATCTTTTCCATATCCTTTACCTGCTCTGCAATATCACTGAGCAACTCTACAGCCTGACCGGATTCCATAGCCTGTATCACTGTAATGCACAATGAATCTATATAGCGATTGTCAAATCTATTCTGAAATCTTTCCAATGCGGCATTGATATCTGCCTTCAATACTATGTCACCTCCCAAATCAAGAAGTGCTTCCTTGAATCGCCTGTTCTCTACACCTGAATACATCTCAGCCAAAGCATCTGTAACATACACTCCCGCTTTTATTTGCATCGCCAACGCATGATACACAAGACGCAGATCCGGCAGTATTTTCTCATTATCCATGCGATTTAATATCGGCAGCAGTAGCCATGGCAGCAGCATGCCAACAACAGCAGCAATCGCACTCACATATATTGCTATTTTCAATCCTACTATCCAACCCACAGCCATCATGAGCAGTGACACAATAAATAACTGCTTTGCTCCGCACCTTTTTCCGTAATGATAAATTGCTCCGTTCTTTGTGAGAAATGAATCCAGCCAATATTTAATGCCAAACCTGTTATTGCGTTTGCGCACCATGCTTTCAAATACTTTTCTTCCACCTAATTTTCTTCGTGGAGGAAGTCGTCCACCCACGACCATCACTCCCGCTCCCACGCCAAGTGCAATACACACCGGCAGTATATTTATTACTAATTCCCTCATCTATCCACCACACTTATCCTTCTCATCACCTATCCACTGACAATGCCTGAAGTGTAAACAATCCTACTATCAGAATCACTCCTATCACTGCCGCTCTCCCGACAAATGTATGCAGAATAATTTCACCGATTTCACCACCTATAAGCATATTAACCATCATGATTACCATTATTGACATCAACAGCAAAATCATCATGCTGATAACAGCTTCGCGAAGCATTCCTTTTCGTTCTCTACTCTGTGCCAGATACTCGCGAAGACTTCTTCTGCTGTCCGTAACGAGTGAAGAGAAGTCAGCACTGTATCTGGATGTCATCTCTATATTTCTGACCAGCTGCTTAAATTGAGGATGTTCTATTTTATCCGCAAGCGCCAAAAGTGCCGCCCCTGAATTACCCGATACACTGCTCTCCGCAACGCACTCATCTATTGCATCTCTTAACGGTGAATTAAGATAAATCGAAATCTGCGAAAAAATCTGAGTTACCTCTCCTGCTGACAGACTGTAGCTTCCAAGGAAATCCAAAAACTTCGGAAGGTCCTCAGATACTCTTTGCATATTTGTGGCCCTTCCGATTCTCAATACCGCATACATTGAAAAACACCATATTACTGCCACAGCCAATCCAATATAAATTTTCCCCACTCCCCAGCCCAGGACTATGCTGCCGGATAATACAATCGCATTGACTACAATATATTTTGCGCCAGTAATTCCCCTGAAATACTTCTTTAGCCCACTGTATTCAAGCTGTCTTTCCAGGGATATCCAAAACGATTTTTTACGTTCAAATTCATATAGCTGTTTTCTTTGCTCGAGCCCTGTTTTTCTGTCTCGGTCAGCCAGCCTGCTTTTGACATCATCAAATACCCTGCGTAGCTTAACCACTGCTTCGCACCGTTTGAACAACAGCACCATTCCCGCGAACAAAAATCCAAATACCAAAATCAGCCTACAGTATCTGCTCATATTTCAGTTCCTTTCTCTCCTCGTCCCAGCCTTGGCAATAATAGATAGAATTCACCTTATACCCCTTCATAAATACAACTGTCGAAAAACAATCCATCTGTCGCATAAGTTCGTTTCTCGAATAGCGGCTTTCGTACATTGCATAATCCACGAGCTTGTCTACCGCTCTGTCGGCGCTTATGGAATGAATGGTTGCCGCACAGATTTGACCAGTGACCGCCGCATTCAAAAGGTATAGAGCTTCAGCCCCCTTGACCTCTCCAATGATAAAATAGTCAACGTCCATCGTCAGACCTGCTATACTGATATTCTTCAAGTCATACGAAACATGGCTCTCGCTTCCTGACTGTAGCGAATGAAGAAACATCATGTCCGGATGAAACATTGTAGTAAGTTCATCAGCCTGTTGAGCCACTAGTATAGCCACATCATCCGGCAACGTTTCCTTAAGTGCATTAAGCAAGGTGGTCTTCCCGCTACTGTTACCTCCGGCTATAAGCATTGAACCGCTTCTGAATCTGTCTATCAGAAGTTCCGCAGTCTCACGATTGAGCATCTGCCTGTCTATCAGGTCATTTATCAGCGGAAAATTTTTCGGCACCTTTCTGATACACAAGTAAGGAGTATTGCCACAATTAACGATAGGCATAGTCACGGTAAATCTCAGAATAAATCCGGGATGGCTGTCATTGTCGCTAAACCTTTGGATCGCATTAAGATTCGAAATGTTTGCCTGATTTTTCATGGCAACATAGTCCACGAATTGTCTGTATTCTTTTTCATCCCTGAAAACTATTCCGCTATCCATTCTCTTGCCGTTTTTCTTAATTCGAACACAGTCGAAACTTACTACCCTTATATCTGATATATCCGGGTCATCGATTAGCGGCGTCAATTTTGAATAGCCAAATACAAATTCCTCAAAACGCTCGGCCAGCCTTTTCCTCTGCTCAGCAGCAAGTCTAAACTGCAGTCTTATGTGCTCGCCGGCTTCTTTTAAGAATGCTTCTCTGCTAAGTGTTCCCTTTTTAAGTGCAAGCAGACGAGCCCCCTTTTGAGTAATATAGTCATTAATAAGCGCCTCCAGCTCATCATCAAGCTCATCGGCGCAGCAGGATGCATATGATTCCATATATCCCTCCTATTCATTTTTAACGAGCAGTTTTTTCCCACACTACTCATTTCGCACAATGCTTTTTCGTACAAAGTTTTTTCGTACAATGCTTTTTCGTACAAAGTTTTTCAATCAAAACTTTTCCCTACAAATCTTTTGTTTTTACAAATTTCACACTGAAAATCATGACTGAATAGTCAAAGAATTTTGAACCGTACCTGAACGGTATCGGGTGATTGCCAATTTACTGCAATTGATTATTTATGTCAATGCGATTTACGCATCTTTTTTACTTTCGTCACTATACCCATAAAATCCGCATCGTCAAAATCACCAACTGCCTGAATACACCGTAGCCACTTAATCCTGACTCTAAAAAAGTGCACAATCATTAATTTATGACACTTATTTCCCGTAAAAATAACTATAGCCTGAACTCTTTGTCATTTTTAATGTAAACCTTTGCATTTTCGCCAAATTCTGCTAAAATAAAATAGATTTTATTAATAGAAATATGTGGGGTATACCATGAATACAGCAATTATGTTAGCAGAGGAAACAGGTTCACAGGCACAGTCACTTTTCTTCCTTTTGGGAGGCGGACTTTTGCTCATCATCATCGTAGTAATTATCGCTGTAGTAGCTGCCGTTACTTCAGCAGTTGCAGCCGAGACTGATACCGAGGACTAATAAGCAGATTTTTGCATTCATAACTTGATTAAACTACAAAAAAACCTTGCCATTGTCGGCAAGGTTTTTATTATGCTCATATCACAATACAGATCTTCACTATCTGCATTTATTACAATACAATTCTTCAATCATATATGCATATATTTATTAATATTTGCATATATCATATTATCAATCTATATTTGCGTATGTTACAGCACGCAACTTTCTTACAACGGGAGTAGTACCTGCTCCACGTTTCTGGATAAAATATAAAAGGACTACATTGTTAACCGGATCGATAGCTACATAATTACCGGTCCATCCGTCCCATCCAAACTCTCCGAGTGGAACCTGACTGCCAGACTTGGTCTGGTCTATGTGAACTCTCACAAGACATCCGTATCCATAACCGCGATTGGTATCCCAATCAAGCGAATAAGCCTGCTCCACAGTAAGATGGTTGGTTGCCATGAACTTAACTGTCGCAGATCCAAGTATTCTTCTACCCTTGTAGATTCCACCCTGCGCAAGCATCATTGCAAAGTGCGCATAATCATCTATCGTCGTAACAAGGCCACATCCGCCGGCTTCGTAGCCGACATCCTCGTGATAATACTCCATCAGATGTGAACTGTCGCTTGCAACCAGCTTGCACTCTTCAGGCGCATCATAGCTCATTGCAAATCTGTCCCATTTTTCTGCGGGTACATAAAAACCTGTATCAGGCATCTGAAGAGGATCAAAAATCTCTCTCTTTAAGAATTCACCATAGCGCATACCTGTTGCAACCTCAAGAGCTGCTGCCAGGACATCCGCAGAAAGACCATAATGCCATCTGTCACCGGGCTCGAATGCCAGGGGATTAGTCGCGATTCTCTTAATAACCTCACGCGTAGATAATCTCTCTCCGTTATTTAAGCCTTTAAGCATCTCATCGAAAATGACCTGCATGCGGCGTCCAACCTCACTGCACCCCTCCCAATCTTCTCCGTAGGGGATACCTGAAGTCATGGTCAACAGATTCATAATCGTGATCTGCTTCTGTGCCGGCTTAAGCGATCCGTCAGGCTGAATGACCTGCATTTTTTCAAACTCCGGAAGATACTTACTCACAGGATCAAGCACATCAATAAGTCCTCTCTCCTGAGCAATCATCACTGCGACAGCTGTCACAGGCTTGGTCATAGAGAACAATCTGATGATAGTATCTCTTTTCATCGGACTTCCTTTTTCAGCATCCGCATATCCGAAATTATTGTAGTAGATTTCTTCGCCATCCTTTATGACCAACGCTGAATTTCCTTTTACAAAGCCACGATCCACCTCATTTTTTAAGAGGCTATCCATTGTCTGATAGTAGTTCATCATATGTTTCCTTTACTTAGCTCGGTTAATTATTAAGCACGTTTGATTACTTAGCACGATTATTCACTTTGGTTCTTATCATTACAAAAACTGCTGCTCCAAATGCCGCTCCGATGATTACCCAGAGCCATACAGGAATACTCTTGGCATTGAAACATCTGACATTAATCCACATCTGATTAACACGTGCATTTGCTTCAGTATCGAAGTACCACATGATCGCACTTCTGTCGATTGCATCCTTGGGCGGATACTGCGCGTAGAGCTGACGTCTTGTTTGATCCTCGGTAGTATAGATTATATAATCCTCATTGTCTTCCTCGCCGGTAAAATAATATCCGACATTGTACTCGACGATCTCCTCAGAATCCTCATCCTCTTCTGCACTATAAGTCCAATCAATATACTGAAATACCGTATCATCATACTCACCGCCGGTAATAGCTGAAGTGTATCCGATATAGTACATATTTCTTACAGCATTTTCAGGCATTGACAAATAGTTTACAAAAGCTTCAGCCGCCTGCTTTTTAGCCTCGTCATCTCCGATACCGCTCTTAAGCATTACCCATCCGTCGAACCACAGATTAGTGCATTCATCAGGAATAGCATACTCAAGATAATAATCATCCTCCTCAGCCTGATCCATAGCATACACTGCATCACCGGACCACTGAAGATTTGCGAGCACCTTACCGGTTATCATATCCGCTTTACCGCTATCGCTTTCAAACGAATATGCATTATTTCTTACATCCTGAAGATACTCCTGCAGTACAGCAAGATTCTCCTCAGAAACATCATTCATCTCATCTCTGAGTCTCATCGAGTAATTGTCAGAGTTGATAAATTCCTCGGACAAAAGCATGTCACTCTTAAGTGCACCAATACCTGCGAACATAGTATCACGTACATTATCCTTAACGGTTACCTGGCGATAATAGTCAGGATTATTAAGAATCTTCCATGTCATGGCATCTTCACGCGGTACCTCTTCAGGGTTGTACAGCATTCCTGTCACACCCCACATATAGCAGGCTGCGTAATTTTTCCATGCCTCACCGTTAATCTGATTTTCTTCAAACGCCTGCTGAATGAAAGGAGATGCTCCGCGCACATAATAATTTTCTTCATTCTCAGCATCAAAGAAATCATCAGAAAAAGATACAAGCTTTCCCTCGGACATAAGCTTCATAATCATATAATCTGAGGGGCATACCAAATCGTATACGTCTCCGATGGTAAGCATATTGTACAGCTCTTCATTAGTACCAAAGCAGCTGTACTCAACTACGACCTTCACACCGTAATTCTCGTAATACCACTCATCAAAATCCTCGTACAAAGGATTTTCGCCAAATATATCACCATTGTCGAGATCGATTACTTCATCATCTTCCCATTCACCAAGATCGATATACTCTTCCCAGTTACAAACGCGAAGTACAACCGTCTTACCACTGTCTGTCGCAGCGGTATCAGCTGATGCATTTTCAGGAAGAAGTCCTATGATTCCGGCGATCATCAGCATTGAAGCCATAGCAAACGCAACTGCCTTAACGGCCAACGATGAGTGAGATTTTTTCATTTTCTTAATCATGATTGTCACCTCACCTTTCTTTCTTGGCCGTGCGAGCAGCAGATACATTCATACCAATCGCAATGCAAAGAACAATTATAAATATTACGGTTGAAAGTGCCCAAAGCGCAGTCTTAATCTCAGTCTGCGAACCTCTTGTGGCATTAACAACATAGGTACTGATAGTGTCAAAAGTAGCGGGCTTGGTATAAGTCGCAATGAAGTAATCATCTAAAGAAAGGGTAATTGCCATTGCGAAGCCTGATACTATTCCCGAGAAAATCTGAGGAATAATTATTTTTCTCAAAGCAACCGCAGGTGATGCTCCAAGGTCAAGTGCAGCCTCATAGAGACTGGGATCCATCTGCTTAAGCTTAGGTACAACAGACAGATACACAAACGGTGCACTGAGTGTTACATGACCGATAACAAGCGGAATATATGTATCCTTGCTGATTCCGAGTACGACAACCAGTAAAATACAAAGTGAAAAACCGGTTACTACATCAGCATTTACTACAGGTACCTGGTTAACCACACTGACTGCTGCCTGAACTCTTTTCTTAGAATAAAAGGTTCCGATAGCTCCTGCAGTACCAAGAATAGTTGCCAAAATTGAGCTTATGATTGCAAGCAGCAATGTGCCGATAATCATATTTCTAAGACTCTCGGTAGTAAATAAAGTTACGTAATTGGCAAATGAAAAGCTGCCAAACTGTCCGATGGTCGTAGCATCGGTAAAGCTGTACACACCCAAAATCAGAATAGGCGCATACATGAATAACAATCCTAAAGCAATAATAATAGGTCCGATTGCTTTTTTCACAGTAATGCACCTCCTCTCCTGGTATCCTCTTCCGAATCACCGGAAAGAAGTGTGAACACACCGATGATAGCGAGCAAAATCAACGCTATCATTGAACCGTTATGCCAATCGTATGCAGAGAAATAGCTTCCAATCAGGCTACCCATGATATATGTGCTGTTGTAGAGCATGTCGTTGACAACATAGTTGGTCATCGCAGGTAAAAATACCATAGACACACCACTGATAACTCCCGGCATTGAAAGCGGAACAGTAATTCTAAAGAAGGTCTGTCTTCTTCCTGCTCCGAGATCCTGTGCAGCCTCGAGAAGGCTTCCGTCAAGCTTTACCAAGGTATTGTAAAGCGGAAGAATCATAAATGGCAGGAAATCGTATGTCATACCTATTACCGAATTGAGGAAGGGATAATAAGCAAGATTTCCCTCGATAAGGTTAAGTATTTCTTTGAGTGCTGTAAGTCTTAATGTGAAGTTAATCCACATAGGCATTACGAATAACATAACCAGTACTGCCTTAGACTTAAACTTACTTCTCGCGAGCACATAGGCGATCGGATAAGCAATAAGCAGGCAGGCAACTGTAACAACAAAAGCAAGGCACAGTGAATATACAAGTGTTCCAATTGTATTGGAATCAGTAAAAAATCCGGCAAGATTTGCAAGTGTAAAATGACCTGTGCTGTTGGTGAATGCATAATAAAACAGAACAACAAGGGGAGCAATTACAAACAGTACGAGAAATACTGCATACGGAATCCCCAGGTATTTTCTGGCGAAGGTTTTCTTCATTTCACAAATCCTTTCTATAATGGTCTGTAGCGCTAAACATTTACTTTTACAGTCTATTTCTTAATCGCAAATGTCATCTTATCCTCGGGAAGGATAAGACCAACCTGGTCATCCATATTCCAAAGATATTCATCATCAACAATCAGGTCATGTCCGTGAATCGTACGAACAACATAACTGTAATGATCACCCTTATAGATAAGGTTAACAATACGTCCGCTTGTAAGTCCGGCTTCCTCATCATCACTGAGCTCGATATCGCCGGGCTCAATTGATACCAGCACCTTAACCTTCTCAGTATCAACAGGCTCATTCTGCGAATCGTAAAGGACACCGTCCTTAATCTTAGATCCCGGAATCACCTTGGTCAGATCACAGTGAATTGTATGGTCTGAATAGAGCAAATTCAAATCAGATGAAATCTCAGCCTCGAATCTTGTAGTATGATCTTCAGCAATCATAATATGAATGCCATCAGGCTCCAAAGTCATTCCGATAGTGTCTCCTACCACTGCAGATTTGGTAGACTGAATAAGCATCTCATTCTTGCCTGATTCTACAGTAATCTCATAGTGAATTCCCTTGAAGATAACTGACGTGACTTTACCATCGATAATGCCTTCACCCTTCTTGGTCATAATGACATCCTCAGGGCGCACTACAACGTCAACCAGAGTTCCCTCGGCAACATCATCCATGCACTCAAATTCTCCGCCCGCAAAGCGTACCTTCTTTGTGCCTGTCATGATTCCCTTGAAAATATTACTCTCACCGATAAAGTCTGCAACAAATGCATTTTTAGGCTCATTATATATATCTTCAGGTGTACCGATCTGCTGAGTCTTACCGTTACTCATAACCACGATCTTGTCAGACATTGTAAGTGCCTCCTCCTGATCGTGAGTAACATATATAAAAGTGATTCCGAGCTTATCATGCATATTCTTAAGCTCGATCTGCATCTCTTTTCTCATCTTAAGATCAAGCGCTCCTAGAGGCTCATCAAGAAGCAAAATCTTGGGCTCATTTACAAGTGCGCGTGCGATCGCAATACGCTGCTGCTGACCACCTGAAAGAGTTGATACCTTACGGTTTTCAAATCCCTCAAGGTCTACCATCTCAAGCACGTGGCTTACCTTTTTCTTAATCTCATCAGCCGGCATCTTCTTAAGCTTAAGTCCGAACGCAATATTCTCATAGATATTCATATGCGGGAAAAGCGCATAACGCTGAAATACCGTATTGATAGGACGCTTATTCGGCGGAAGCTGCGCAATGTTTTTACCATCAAGCAAAATCTCTCCGCTTGTAGGAAGTTCAAATCCCGCAATCATTCTCAATGTGGTGGTCTTACCACATCCTGAAGGTCCTAAAAAGGTAACAAACTCACCACGTTTGACCTTAAGATTAAAATCCTCTACTGCTGTAAAGCCGTTGTCTTCATAAGTCTTTGTAATGGATTTCAATTCAATAATGTAATCTTCTGCCATTTTACACTCGGTTCCCTTCTATCATTTTATTCTTCCTCGGTCGTAGTGCCCGTCCGAGGCATACCATGTACAACACAAAACCCGGGCGAAAAATATCTTTGTACAAACTCAACCATCAGTCATTTACTAAACAATGAGCTTCTTTAGTTCCGAAACTCAAGGAAGGTAATGACCCGTTAAATTTGGACAACGACACTCTTCGCCCGGGCATTTTATACATTGTAGCATTATTGAGAAAAATTTAAAGCATAAAAAACGTATTTTTATTAAATAATTGCATAAAATATATTGGTAAAATAAAAAAAGCTTGCCAAAACGGCAAGCTTTTTGAATATTTATGCCCAAGGATCTGCAGCTACAGGGATGCGAATGTCTGAAAGACACTGTACCTCGTTGATAAACCACTGACCTGTTGAAGGCTTCTTACGAAGCTTTACTGATCTGGGTGAATCTGCTCCGGCACTCTGCACATACATAGTTGCCCAGTTCTCTTCATTGAAAGAATAGGGTGTAGTGCTTACAGTAATCTGATAAGGCTGGGTAGGTGTATAATTATTCTCTACAGTTGCTCCCGCGAAGAATGAAAAAGTCTTGTAATACTTACCTGCCAGGCGCTCCTTGATAAAGCTCTGCTCATAATTGCTCATAGGTTCAGGTCCCTTGAGGAAATTCATCATTTCGATAGTAGCAGTAGGATTCTTCTCATAATTGCACAGAACTGCAATTGCAAGCGCTGTTGTCTTGAACGGTGTGTCAAGACTTGCCTCAGGAAGAGCCTGAAGCTCTGCTACACTGGTAGGAAGTGAATTAAAAGTAATTGTTACCGACTCATTATTGTTTGCCCCCATTTTTGTTCTCCTTTCACAATACACTTGCGGACTATATACATATGATAATACAAAACATCGATGTTAGGTATGCCAAAACAGACATTTTTTATATTTTATCTGTTTTTACTGCCTTTTCTATTTTATCGAGAGCCTCAGCGAGCAATTCTCTTCTTGTGGCAAAATTAAGTCTCACATGACCGGTCCCTCCGAAGAAAGAACCATCCGACATAAATACTCCGGCATTATCCATAAACCACTGTGAATTAATATTTCCAAAATCAAGCCACAATAAATATGTTCCTTCAAGATGAGTCATCTTAAATTCAGGATACTTATCCTTGGGAAATCTTTTCTTAAGCTCTGCATCCAGGTAATCTCTGTTGGCTTTAAGATACGCCACCATCTGCTTTTTCCATTCGTCAGACTCTGCATATGAAGCGATTCCTGCTTCTACATTCATCACATGCTCTTCACCGAATGCATAGGATAGCTTCTCAAATTTCGTTCTCAGCTCCTCATTTGGGATTACCGCGAAAGCCATAATCAAATCAGGCAGATTGCAGAGCTTACCATTCGAATATAACGAAATAGAATTCTCATGTGCATACTCATCCACAGTAAAGAACGGTATATGTTTTCCTTCATACACCACCTCACAGTGAGCCTCATCGGACACTACAATAAGGTTGTTCTTTTTTGCAAACTCGCTCACCTGCTTGAGTTCCTCATAGGAATATACCCTGCCCACAGGATTGTTGGGATTACACAGATATAGCACCTTGGTCTTGTCTGTAACCGCAGCCTGCAGTGCATCAAAATCCAGGCTGTAATATTCATATTCGTAGCCTGATTCATCTGCTCTCAATTCGCACTTCATCTGAACCTGCTTCATGATATTACCGGCAGTTTCGGGAGCCTCTATCAATGCACTATAGTTGGGTACTGCCGTAACAGACTCTGTCTGCTGCTGCCATTTACCGTCGACTTTTGCAGGCTCTATCTCTTCCAGACCAAGGTTGCTGGCAACCGCAAGTGCCGGTACTATTCCCGGAATAATTTTTATCCAGGGCTTACCCTTTACCTCTGCACCATACTCTCTCTTGAACCAATCTGTGATAGCATCATATATTCCGTTGCCGGTCAGCAGATATCCGTATACCTTTTTATCAACAAGCTTTTGAAGTCTGTCTGTAACTGCCGGCGGAACCTCAAAATCCGTATCAGCAACCCAGAGAGGAATGTACTTGTCTCCGTACAAATCCCACTTATAACTGCTTGTATTTAATCTGTTTATTTCCTTGTCAAAATCAAATGTCATACAAATACCCCCCTATGCTTAATATAGCATAGACCGTAGATAATATCGAGCAAGATACGGATTGGTTTTTATACATGTCCTCGTAGTTGTGTGTCTTTGGCGATATTTTTGATTGTTTTACTAGATTAATCAAGCCAGGACTTCCGCTTTGAGCATATCCATCAGTTCAGCTATACTCATCGCTCCGAGTTCCTGCTTATCTACCTCGGCATCTCTCATTCTTACCGATACGCTGCCTTCGCTTTGTTCCTTCTCACCTACGATAACCATGTAGGGAATCTTGCTCATACGCGCCTCTCGAATTTTGTATCCCAGCTTCTCATCACGGTCATCAACCTCGACTCTGAAACCATTCTCTCTAAGCGACTGCTCTACATTTTTTGCATAGTCCATGTACTTATCCGATACCGGCAATACCTTTACCTGAACCGGCGACAGCCACAGCGGGAACTTACCCGCATAATGCTCGATCAGGATACCCATAAATCTTTCGATTGATCCAAACACTACTCTGTGAAGCATTATAGGTCTGTGCTTTTCTCCGTCCGAACCGATGTATTCGATTTCAAATCTCTGAGGCAACTGGAAGTCGAGCTGAATCGTTCCGCACTGCCACGTTCTTCCGATTGCATCCTTGATATGGAAATCAAGCTTGGGTCCGTAGAAGGCTCCGTCACCTTCATTTACCACATATGATTTGCCCATACCGACTACAGCCTCTATGAGTGCATTCGTTGCAAGCTCCCACTCCTCATCGCTTCCGATTGAGCTTTCCGGTCTCGTGGACAACTCTATCTCATATGAAAATCCAAACTTGGCGTAGACCTCGTCAATCAGTCTCATTACACCCTGAATTTCATCCATTACCTGATCTTCTCTCATAAAAATATGAGCATCATCCTGCGTACAGCAACGCACTCTCATCAGTCCGTGCAGCTCTCCTGATTTTTCACATCTGTGTACGATTCCCAGCTCACCCATTCTGAGCGGCAGATCTCTGTATGAATGTGATTCAGACTTGTATACAAGCATTCCTCCGGGACAGTTCATAGGCTTGATGGCGTAGTCTACATCCTCCTTAGAGCTCGTATACATCTTATCCATGTAGTGCTCCCAGTGACCTGATTTTTCCCACAGCTCTCTGACAAGCATAATCGGCGTAGAGATTTCTTTATACCCATTTTTCACATGGATTTTTCTCCAATATTCGATAAGCTGATTTTTGAGAATCAATCCGTTGGGAAGGAAAAACGGATAACCGGGGCCTTCATCTGCCAGCATGAAAAGTTTCAATTCCTTGCCAAGCTTTCTATGATCTCGTGCCTTGGCCTCTGAAAGCATATACAGATACTGTTCCAGCTCCGATGCCTTCGGGAATGATATTCCGTAGATTCTCGTCAGCATTTTGTTTTTCTCATCCCCGCGCCAGTATGCACCTGCCACCGAGAGCAATTTTATTGCCTTTATCTGACACACATTTGAGATGTGGGGACCTGCGCAAAACTCTTCGTAATCTCCCTGCTTGTAGAAGCTTAAGACCTCTGATTCATCCAGCTCGCGAATCATTTCAACCTTGTAATCCTCACCTGCGGCAACCATATAATCAATTGCCTCCTGCTTGGATTTTTCATACACCTGCAATGACAAAGATTCCTTTACTATCTTTCTCATCTCCTCTTCAACCTCTGCAAGATTCTCCTCTGAGAAAGGAAATGAAAAATCAAAATCATAATAAAATCCGTTTTCGATTGCAGGTCCGATTGCACACTTGGCATCGGGGTAAAGTCTCTTTACCGCCTGTGCCAACAGATGTGCACTCGTGTGCCAAAATGCCTTCTTGCCTTCAGCCTGTTCAAAGCTTGCTTCAACTACACTTCCGTCTTTTCTAAGTACCTTCATAATGACTCCTTTTCCTGCGCCTGCTTATGCGCAATGTTTGTGTGACATTTATAAATGTCGTTTACTGTTACAAACATAAGAAAAGCAGCCACCGAAATGTCTAAACTAAATAAGCACCCATACGACCATAAATAATACAGTCGTAAGGGTGCTGTTAGCACGGTTCCACCTTAACTTTTAACTTCAGATTCTATCAAATCCTATCCTTTCACGCAGGCTCACGGTAACGCTTACTGATTCAATCCAAATACCATAATCAAATATTCAGATGAACTTCGGCCCTACAGCTCGGGAATGGTTTTCGTCTACCTTCTGCATAAACAGCTTCCACCAAATACTGTTCTCTCTGGATGTTTCCAACTAAACTACTCTTTTCCGTCATCGCTTTTCTTATGTTATTGTGCGTATATTATCAGAGCATTAATAGTCTGTCAACACCTTTTTCATATCACTCATAATACTCCGTTATCAATGCCTTCATTTATCTAAAGAATATTTTTGTAATAACGGCTGCTACGAAAATATCAGGAACAATCCCACTATAAGCAATACAATCTCGCCAAACTCTGTGCCAATCTTTTTATCTGCCAGACATTCCGATGGATTCGCAGGATTATATCTTACTTTTTTCTCTGTATTCAACGAATCATACCTGGGTTCAACCGCCTTGTACCTACCTTTTCCACGATATGTCTCGCCATCTACCGTATATTCGTAAATCGGTGCGTAATACCGTTTGTAATAACGTGGCGAAGGCATCTCGATACGCACATCGTAATCAACCAGCTTCCCCATCACGGAAGCTCTGCAATGAATAAGCTGTTTGAAATCCTTTATAAGTAAAATCATGGCGGCTGATGTAAATGCAATACCCAAAAACACCCACATAAATTTACTCGTGCTCAACCCCATACTCAAGTCCCCCTCAAGTTGTTTTGATATTGTAAAAAAAGACCCATATCGTACTCATTTCAAGGCTTGTACGAAGCCATCAATCACCATATCAATTCTGACATTCTCTTCGCGCGAAACCTCTTCGGCACTTCTGCCCGAAGCCTTCTCATCATACCAGCAGGTTCTGATACCCACATTGTTGCCTAGGCGCATATCTGAGGTCAATGAATCTCCGATGATTACCATATCCTGCAGCATCACATCAGGTATCAGCTCCTTGGCCTTTGCCAATACCGGTTCAAAGAAAAGTGGATTCGGCTTCTCACTTCCGATATCTTCCGAGATAAAAATCGCATCAAATATTTGGTCTAAACCTGACAATGCCAGTTTTCTTTGTTGTGCCCTCTTAGTTCCGTTGGTAACTGCAAATTGCACAACACCTCTTTGCTTGAATTCCTCAATAACCTCTTGCACACCGTCAGTAAAACATATAGTGTCTCCGAGCCTAATCTGATACTCATCGTTAAAAGCATCAATCAATTCATCGCTCGAAAAATCTGCATTTTTAATTCCGTATTTTGAGAAAAACTCTCTGAATCTCCCTGTCAGTACCTCAGGCTTGGTAATCTCACCGCGCTCTAATGCCTTCCAGTATTTATGATTTATACCATCATAATCCGCGAGCATTTCATCAGAACATTCTCCAAGTCCGAACTTGGCAAAGCATGCTCTGATAGCATTTTTCTGCGATTCTGTAAAATTCAAGACAGTTCCGTCTACATCCCACAATACAATTTTTATCTCATCAAAATTAACCATTGTTAAGTACCATCTCATACAGTTCCAATCCGAAGCTCGTAAGTTCCGGAGCATGCGGAATCATCTTAAAGGTTCTGGTTCCATCCTCTAAGTGCTCAGCACTTAAAAATGCCACATCGGTATCCTTATCATCCTTAACCTCATCATACATTCTCTGAGCAAAAGAAAGAAGATGCGTAACGGTAAGGATTCTTACCTTCTCTTCCTTGAGAGCCTTAATTATATCATAAGCAATAGTCGAGCCCTCTTTTTCTGTAGTGGTCGCAAAAGACTCATTAAGAAGGATGAGTGAATTCTCTCCCACATGGCTAACGATTCTATCCATTCTCTTGAGCTCTTCATCCAATCTTCCACTGTTCATCGCACTGTCCTCACGTCTGGTAAAGTGTGTGAAGAAGTTGGGATAGATACTGCTGCTGTACTGTTTTGCACCCACCACAAGTCCGCACTGCATCATTACCTGAGCGATACCAACACTTCTTAAGAAAGTAGATTTACCACCCTGATTCGCTCCGGTGATAACAGTGAGAATTTTGCCATCAATGTTACCGGTATTACCTACAGCGTCCTTTTTCTGCTCTGTGAGCATTACTATTTCCTTAAGATCTTCATAACTGAGAGCATCGCCCTCCTTTACAACAGGGAAACAGTAATCTGTGTTAAGTCTAAACAGCTGGCGTGTGATATTAACTGCCGCTCTGTAAAATCCAATCTGGAAATATAACTGATCAAAGAAAAATCCAAGCGAATAAAGTACTTCACTGCAGTATGACATTACATAACTTACAACCTCAAATTCAAGATTAGCTACATCCTCCTGAATCGGTGGATTATTATACAGTGAGATACTATTATTGGATAACTTTCCGAAGCTTCCCTGAATCTTACCGATAATACCGTTGGGATCTATACTGCTTATCTTTGATTCCAATTCCGCAAGCTTCAAATCTCCAAACTTAAGACCATCATAAATACCACACTCAACACTTATTCTGGGTAAATTAACGGTGAACTTATTTTTTTCTTTCTCGTGCGGCAAAGTATCTATGTAGAATGAAATATTCTCCAGCAAAAGCTCAATATTTTTCTCCAGCTCAGGTGAGAATTCCTCCTCCATTCTGTTATAGAGATTTTGGAATCCCGCAGATAAAAGTTTATCAAGCTTAGTTTTAAGCAGATTTCTGACTGAACGCATACCCGGCAAAAGAAGACTAAGCACCCTAATATCTGTAACCAGACCCGCTCTGCTATCCTTATTTCCGGAATTATTCTTATTCTTTCTTCCCAGCTGGTCCCAATCATCAAGAATAGTTGCCACAAGCTGATAGAGTTCTTCAATTATCTCTCTGTTATTTATACAATCCTTCAGAATCTCCTGACGATAGAGAATCTCCTCCTTAGTCTTAAGCGGCACACGCATCACCTTGCCCATTGCATCACCTAAAAACTTATCAGGTCGCGTGATATACATGATTCTGCTGCCCTTCATTACAAGGTCACTCATCGACAAATCAACTATAGTCTGAAGTCCGAGATCTCTGTATATACTGTCCCAATCATAATATGACTGAGTCTTCACCCAGTCCTTGTCGGAATAAAGCAAATTTACATTCATGAAAATCTCTCCTTTATCTGACTGTAGGTTAATCTGTACTTCTCAACCTGTGTATTGGCTCCTGCTATCTCTCGCGCATTTTCGCGCCCAACCTTAAAGGTTTGCTTGGCATTCTCATCTGTCGCGGCTCTGAAGCTCACTACATTCTCATGAGATTTTGCGAGGTCATTTAAGTGAGTAACATAGATTCCATAGCATCCGTTTCCGATAAAGAAATCGAGAACCTTTTTACCCATCTCACAGGCATCAAAATTGGCTGCAGTCGTAAAGAGCTCATTTATTACTACAAAGGCCCCCACATACTCCTTGTTCATCATCGGCTTAAGTCTCACCAGCTCATCCATCAGCTTACCGCGTCCGGTCTCTGCGCTTTCCTCGACAGAAAAATGTGAGAGAATCTGTGTGTAATAAGGTACGCATGCTCTTTCTGCTGCCACCGAGAGTCCCATTTTTGTAAAATAAATCATCTGTCCGAGGCTTCTTGCAAACGTAGTTTTTCCACCCTGGTTAGGTCCTGTCAAAACTATGAATTTTTCACCATCGCGCAGATCAAAATCATTGGATACTACTTCCTTTCGAGCCTCGTAATTGGTGCACGCAAGAGCAAGGTCATACATATCTATCGCTGACAATTTCTCACTGCCTGCCTCAGGGTCACAAAAAGCAAATCCTCTCTCCTTCATTTTGTTCATGAACTTAATGAAAGAAAGATAATATGAGAATTCCTTCGGAAGATTCATTATCTCGCTGTTAACATACTTATCTTTATTCTTTGCAAATGATGCAATTTTTCCAAAGAACTCCTTATGACTCTTTTTATACAGCCTTATAACTGCATCCTCTAAATCAGACAGCTCATCTGATGCACTAAACGGAGTTCTGAATTTTTTGTTCGCACCAGGGAAATTTCTGCCAAGGAACTCCTCATAAGGCAGTCCTCCGATTCCATCATCAACATAAATCTTGCCATTTTCATAAGTAATCAATACTCTGAAGCTACGAAGCTCGGCAAGAAGCTTTTCTGCAGTTTTACTCAGTTCTATGTATTCCTTGGTGTCCGTATATGTTTTTATAAAATCCCTCAACCGATAAATTCCCTCAGACTTAAGATTACTGTTGGCGAGTACGCTCTTAAGTAGCTCTACAGCTTCAAAATAAACACCCACCTCTCTTAAATACCACACATTTCTCTGATCATGGTCTGTGAGGTCTTCAATCTTGGCCTTACACTCATTGCGCTCTTTTATCAAATCCAAAAAAGTCATCAGATTATCATAGGTATCATCCTTACAGATGTCCCTGTATACGCCACGTCTGTATTCCTCTTCGTCGCGACCATCCGGCATGATATAAAATAAATCTCTTATCTCATCGCCCCAGTCTTCGGTAATTCTGTCAATTATCTGGTCAAGATTTAGGTCAACAAAAAAAGCCGGTGTTTCGCCGGTTTTTTCTAGTATCTCTTTCCCCTTAAATAATATACTTGCCATACCCCTCTCCTTAAGCAACTGTAAACTCAACGTTATCGTCTGCGGTCTATACCGTTTCGTCTGTAATAAGCCGCTTTATTTTCATACATTCTCTTGTCAGCTATCTTTTCTATCTCTGACAGCTTTTCACCTCGATATTCCTCGTAGCATACTATTCCTACTGCGATTGCCATCTGTTCTTTCCACGAATTATCATCTTGAGCTATACATTCATTCAGACGCTTCTCAAGGCATTCTGCCTCTTTTACAGAGCAATGAAGAATTGCCATAAATTCATCACCGCCGGTTCTGAAAATATGTCCATACTCTCCCATCGCCAAACCGATTACTCTGGCTGCTACGCATATGTAATCATCGCCCGCCGCATGTCCTAACTGGTCATTTATCTTCTTTAATCCGTTGACATCCATTGCAACCAGCACGAGGTCATCCGCATCCTTACCGTTGCTGTATAGATTAATCTCATCATAATATGCGCGACGATTAAATGTTCCCGTCAGTGCATCCGTCTGCATTATATTTCTTAATTCAATACCCTGCTCTACCAGCTTCCTACGCTGATTTTCATATGTAGTGATATAAATCGTCAATATTGCTGTTAAGAATACACACACGATTGCAAATGACTGCAGCTGGTCTACGAATTCAGCATGTTGTCCTACCAAAGGCTTCACGGTATCAGGATATAAATAACCTATACACATACATGCCAAATCCTCTATTGTTGTGATTATTGCCATAAAAATACGCACTTTGCCATTTGCCATCATGCAGGTGACTACAACACTGAATAAGAACCATATCAGCATTCCGCTGTCATTACCACCTGCAGAGAAAAACATCCAGGGCAGGGCGATATTCGCGCATCCGATAATAATAATCAGAGCCGCCAGATCATACTTCTTTTTTGCATGGCTGAGATATAAGCCAATAAAGCTCATGACAAATAAAATAAAATTCGGAACCATAGAAATAACCGACTGTTTTAACATAATCATTCCTATTGTTCCAATCAGGCATGCAATCAAAGACGCATACTGCAAAAAATACAGCAGTCTGATACGTATATCAACAGATGAATCTTTTAAAAATGTAAATAAATGCTTAAAAACAAATTTAGGATTCATTATAATTCCTTCCTTTTGTGGTAATTCTATTTTATCACGTTATTGGGTTTCAGCGGTATTTAAATATAAAAAAGAATCTCGTTTATGAGATTCGTACACACAAAAACTCGGTACAAATAATATGCACCGAGTTATGATAATTATTTTATTATTTATATCTATATTTATATTTATATCTTTATTCACATCTTTATTTACTTCTTTATTTGCATCTTCCTTTGTATTTCTTACCGATACCCAGGAAGGGCTCATACCTTCTTCTGACAAGCTTAACCATCTCATCAAAATCATTCTCTTTTATCAGAACATCATATTTTCCGGAAACTGTTCCGAAGGTGGTCGTAGTATAGATTTCATACTTTTCTTTCAGATACAGAAGCATGTTCTCTTTTGAAGCATTCTTGTTGTATATCTTTATATATGAATATCCTTTGTAGTCATCAGATTCATACTTAAGAATCTTAAAGCGTTTGTCGTAATCTTTAGCTATCAGTTCTTCGTAAAAATCATCTACTTTTTCAGACTTATCCAGGATCATAAAATACACAACATTTTCATCACCGGGAAATTCCCTCTTAATATAATTCCTAAAAGGTGATGTTTTTAAGTGCTCCACAAGGTCTTGGTTAACCTTATCCTCCACCTCCCGGTAATATATCAAAAGTGTGTCATCGATAATTACATTGACATAAGAGCACAAACCACTACTTTCTATCAGAGCATTTATCTCACGCGCTGTATCCGGAGAAATAACATATTCCCTTACATACTCGCTCTTTTTAATGTCGTAGAGTGCCGCACCATCCATCACGATAACAGGATATCTGAAATCTATATCTGACAGTGGCTCTAAAAGAGAAGCAGGTGTACGCATTGTCGCCAGTGTAAACTTCATTCCATCTTCGATCATTCGGTTTAGTTCCACCTTGGAAAACGCACTGACTTTGTTATTTTTATCAACAAGGATATCATCTACACCCGATACAAATAACGTCTTTCTGTCAGGAGCAAAACAAGGTCTGATATTATTAACCAGTATTCCAATCAGAATACCTATCATGGTATCCAGGAATCTGTTCCATACAAAGCTGTATGGATTAACATCCCCAATATGGTTAATAACTATGCTCAAAAAGACTACACAAGAAAAATAGGATGCCTGATTTTTCTTGATTAAAACCGTGGTATAGATTATGAGAACAATACTGACCAACAGACACAAAGCCTCTATTCCGGCTCTCTGCCCTACAATACTTACCAGTCTTGAATATCCCAGAATGTATACCAGTCCGTACAATGCGCCGACCACGGTTCCGATAGTTCTTTGTACCGCGTTGCCGATAGTATTATTCCTATACATCTGGATACACCAAAGTGCGGCCAGCATTGAATAGAAAACCATTCCATCATCGCCACGCAGAAGATTGACAGGAATACACAGTGCCACTGCAATAGCAGACTTAACTATGCGCATTCCTATTCCCGGTATTTTGTTATTCCTACGTGGTTGCGTCAACACTTACTCATCTCCCAACATCTTAATTACTGCGGTATTAGCATAAGTAATAGGCGCATTATGTATGAAGAATATTGTACCGTTAAGCGGAGCATATAAAGTCTCGAGCACAGTGCTCTCATAAGGATCTAAAATGTTAGCCAGCGGAGTTCCTGCCTCCACATGCTCACCGGCCTTAACCAAGGGCTCAAAGAAGCCTGATTTTTCTGTGCGAACAGATATCATATCCGAATCATCAATCACGCGCATCTTCTTTTCACCAATCGCGCTGTATTTAATGATTCCACTGTTTGCCAGGAAATTCATTACAGCAAGAACAGCCTGTCCTGCTCCTGTCTCACTAATTCGTTCAGTAGTGTTTGTATAAAGCGAAAAAGCAGTGGTATCCCATACCTGCCAGTTATAGTTAAGAGTGGTGGTATCATAGGGTCTTACCACTCTTTCAACTATATACTTCATTCCGAACTTTTTAGCCTCTTCACAGGTGGTATAGCCCTCCTTCATGTATCTGACATGAGGCACAAAATCTCCTGGCATATAAAAGGATGTAAACTGAATTCCATATTTGAAATTCATTATCTCTCTGAACACGCCATCAGCAATTCTCTGAGTTGTCTCACCAAGATTATATCCCGGAAACATTCTGTTTATATCTGTGTTATCGATAGGCCAGAATCTCTTTTGTATATTTACAGAATATGGATTTATAGAAGGTATAATCAAAATCTTATGACCCTTTTTGATTCTGCCTTCCTCCTCGAGCTGCTTCATTTTTTTAATAAGCTGTGAGCAACAGTAAATCTGCTGAACCTCATTACCTCTCGAGTTACCCACTATACATACGGAATCTTCTCCGCTTCCAAACTCATAACCGGTGACTCTGAAGTCATCTCGATACATTCCTTTTATTTCGAAGAGAATCCTCTTATTCATAGTTGCAGACCTCCTCCTTAAGAATTCTTCCCATCAATGAACCTTCATCCACAATCGGATACTCTCTTATAGTGAAAAGCATTCCGTTTATCGGTGACTTAACTTCATCCAGGATTCGGCTGGTCAGGGGATCTACAATTCTTCCTATCAGCTCGCCTTCGGATACTCTGGCTCCATGACTCTTCTCCGGTATGAACAGTCCGCTCGCTGATGCATTAAGATAGCTAACGTCCTGAGGATTTCTCGATATCATAGGTTCTCTAACCTCAGCAACATCTCCGCTCCATATACCAAGCTCCTTCATAAGATTAAATATACCGTCTATGAGCTGATCGCCATAAGCCTTGGTCAATCTCATTCCCACACCCATCTCTACTACAAGTACAGGAGTTCCGATACTGTTTAAGCTATGTGCAAAAGTTGATTCCAAAACAGTGCTTGCACCATGTACCCATATAAAATCTACATTGGTACACTTTGCCAAAGGTACAAGCTGCTTTTCATGAAGCTCATTTATTCTAATCTGGGGGATCTCTGTTAGATATATGTTGCTGGCATGAATATCAATAACACAATTTGAACCGGATACATCTTCCATTATTTCCGCTGCAAGATATTCCGTCATATTACCGTCGATATTACCGGGGAATAATCTGTTCATATCCAAATCGAAAGCAGGTATTCCACGAGTGATGGAATCTATTCCCAACGGATTCATCGCAGGGTAAATATCCACGATTCCGGTTAATTTATCATACTGAGCTGCAATACGTCTTTGAAGCTCATAGCATACATACTGACCTTCTAGCTCGTCACCATGTATTCCTGTAACAATACTAATTCTTTTAAGCCCTGCTTCATCCAGATTTGCAGGCTTAATCCTATTCTTTTTAATAATCAATTTTTCATCAATAGGAAGTCCGACTGATGCGACTGTTTCAACCATTGTTTCTCCTCGACACCCTTAATAATATTAATAATATTTCTCTACCTTGACATTTATTTCCTGTACCTGTGTTCCACCGCCCCACATAACTCCACGGTTAATCGCACAATCAGCTGCGTCTCGACCAACACCCAGCTTGATATACTCATCCGTAATTTCAGTATCGTGAGTAGGATCAAATGCTATGTATTTGCCATCACATGCAGCTTCGACCCAGGCGTGGCTCTTGCCTTCTCCCACAATCAATCCGCACACGTATCTGGCAGGAATCGAAAACAGTCTAAGCAGACATATATAAATATGTGAAAAATCCTGGCACACACCCTTACCCTTGGAGAAGCTCTCCTCCGCAGTGGTAGAAATCTCTGTGCTGCCACTTTCATAAATCATTCTCTCGTAGAGTCTATGCATTATCTGATAGCACTTGTCCTTATCGGAAGTAAATCCCAGTACTTCAGCCTTAATTTCCTCTGCAAAAGCTTTGATATCATCACCCGGAATACATTTACCGTGCGGATACTTATACATTCCGACAGTATTGGAACTTACGCCTTCAGTAATGCTGACGGGATGTGTCTCTACAAGTCCTTTAATAGAAAAAATAAATTCTCCGTGAGGCTCCCCCTCGCTTCCGATTATCTGAGTATTACCAAACGAATCCTTACTCTCGGAATACGTGGTAGGCGGAGTCAAGCTAATATCATAAGATATACCAATCTGTCTGAAATCATTGGCCGGAATCGATTTTATTGTAAAATAGCATTTATCAACCGGTTCGGAATAACTGATTTTCATAGAATATTCGTAGTTCAAAAAAGCCATTTTAACACCTTCATTCTTTACGCAATAATAGCCTCTACATTTGCTATTATTCCTTGATAGTCTGTATTGCTTTCATTGATAAGCGTACTTACCGAACTAAGAGCCGGCTCATCATATTTGATTCCACTTCTGAGTACTCTGGGAATCATTCTCTGAATCTCTCTCTTCAGCTTGTTTTTATCAAGTCTGAGTCGAGCGTATAAATCGATACGCTCTATGCGCTTACCGGCCTTGATTATGTTTCTGATCTGCTCTATATCGATTTGGTCATCTACGATTCCCCAAAATGACAGTATCTCATCCATAATCTGCTGAAGCTCAATCATAGGAGAGCTGCTCTTGGCCGCATTATTCATAGCATAGATAGAGAGCTGAATGTATGATAATGCATCTGAACCGATAGTCTCTCTGAGCACAATAGCATTGTCATATGCTCTGATCAGATTGCTGATAATAGAGTCTGCTATTGTCTCATCAAAGGGATATCTGCGCAGGAAATCTTCCTTTGACTCATAGATATCCGGTATATCCAGAGACTTGCAATATTTATGATAAATGTCATCGTCTGCATCAATCATCATATCGAAACTCTTCGCAAACAGATTAAGTGTTGTATAAACTCTCTCTGTATATCTGCCCAACCAATAAAGATGATCAACCTGTTCTACTGAGATAATACCCATGTGTCTTTGAAACCTCCGCCTTGTGATGAATTAACAATAAATGAATCAGGGTTACGTGAAAATCTTGTGAGGCCGCTCGCCCAAACCAGGGGTTCATCGGCCATCAGTACAAATGCTCTCAAATCCGCTTTACGTGCTACTATTTTTCCCTCGTCCATGATGTCGAGATCCTGGAAATCGATTACTTCCTGAGCGATGAATCTTCTGGGCTCTGCCTTCAGGAGAGTAATGAAATCCTCCTTCTGCTTAGCAGTCATGGTGTTGCCGAATACTACTCCGTAACCACCTGCCTCAGCTACATCCTTAAGTACCAAATCATCGAAATGCTCAAGTACATATTTCATATCATCCTCATAGAAAGGAAGATAAGTAGGTGCATTTTTAAGTATGGGCTCCTCGTCCAGATAATACTTAATCATCTTGGGTACGAAATAATAGATACCCTTATCGTCCGCTACTCCGTTACCGGGCGCATTAAGAAGTGCTACATTGCCCTTTCTGAATACATCATATATATGAGGAATACCGATTAATGACTCCGGATTAAAGTTCATCGGATCGAGATACTCATCCGAGATTCTTCTGTAAACAGCTCCGATTTTTTCCTTCACACCGCTCGCGCCAACATAATAGAGTAAATCATTTTCTACGAACAATTCCGAACCGGTAACAAGATGTGCACCGGTCTTCTCTGCCAGATACGAATGCTCAAAATATGCTGCATTATAACGTCCGGGAGTAAGTATTACCGTATGACCGCCTGTATTGACATTGTCCATAGTTCTGCGCAGTAGATCCGCATAGTTACGATTATCAATAAGCTTAATATTTTGGAATGTTTCCGGTGAACTCTTTCTGCATAAATCTCTGGCGATCATAGGATAAGAAGCTCCGGAAGGCACTCGCAAATTGTCTTCCAGTATGTACCATTCCTCATCCTTACCCTTTACCAAATCGATACCGGATATATGTGAGTAGATTCCTTTTATAGGCATTACACCCTCACACTCCGCCATATATCCTGACGATGCAAAGATGAAGTCCTCCGGTACCACTCCGTCCTTTACAATCTTTTTCTCTGAATAAATATCCTTCAGGAAAAGATTGAGGGCCATTACTCTCTGCTTAAGTCCTTTTTCCAACATTTCAAATTCCGCATGCTCAATAACTCTAGGAATCGAATCAAAAGGGAAAAGCTGCTCCTTAAAAGTATTATTCTTGTAAATACCAAACTTAACTCCGTATCGGGCTAACAAATTGTTAATCTTGTCTGTGTGCGGTGTAAGCGCGCGTTCTATCGTATTCATTGTTTTATCCTCCTTATGACTGTGATGAGGTTTATAAGCATATCTATTTTACTATGCATATATTTATATTTTTTTACGTTAAAGGTGCCTTTCCGATAACATAAAAAACACAAGGCGCCAATGTACACACATCAGCGCCTTTGCTAAAAAAAACATATATAATTAAAACATATAATAAAAATTGTAATGTGAGAAAAAAATAAAGGCGTTCCAAATAATCGGAACACCTTTGCTCTCTTTGATGATGTAAAAATATCACAATACAATTTGGTTGTCAACAAAATTAATAAAATGGTCTCATCTTTGTTACATAATCTTTTATTCTACTTTCAACAATTAGTATTCCAATATATCTCATACAATCTGCGTAACTTCATCAATTCTGCAGTGAAAGCTTTCGACATCTACATCTTCATGAAAGTGACCAAAATACCAATCCTGAAAATCAACTTGATCTGCTACCTGCTGAAAGAATCTTACCTGTTCAAGTGCTGCATCATGACATTCATAGCCAAGCTCAGTAATCACTTCATAAGGTCCGGTATGTGAAATAATATAGTCAACTTTGTAATCATTTTCATTAAGATTTTTCCAAGCTTCCCTGTATTCTTCTTCTGAAGGAAGTTCCTCCTCAAACCACGTAAATCCCAAATCCCTATAAGCTCTGTCAATGGAATATGCACCACCAAATACAAAGAATTTCTTCCCATCAATCTTAAAAACTTGTCCTCTCATTAGATGAATTATTCCAGGTTCTATAATATGTACCTTTCCGCCCTTCCACTCTTCAACCGAATAAGAATTTAGTGCATCAAACTGCTCATGATTACCATCGGCAAACAAGACTGTCATCGGCAATTTTCTTAAGTATTCCCTTGTAAGACGCTCCTGTTCTTTACTAAATCCGCATATACCTGTGTCACCACATATAATTAAATAATCATTCTCATTCAAATCCTCTCTACCAATAAAACAGTCCAGTTTGTTAATATCAAGTGTCGAATGAATATCTCCACATACAAATATGCTCATACATTATTCCTCCATCATCGCTATTTTTCTATTAACCTCTTGTAATACTTCCTCTGCACTTGTAAATAAAATTCCAGTTCCACCATAAGCTTCCCATTCATTAATATTTTTCTTCAAATCATCAATCAAAATACATTCTGGTCCGGTACAGAAATTTTTCTTTTCCTCTCTGAGCACGGTGTTTACCTTTATTTCAATTCCAAACAATCTATGAACCCAATTGATTTTGTCCTCTGCTGCTGTAGTGATATTTCTTTTAGGTTTTGGAATACCTGTAAGAATTTCCACCTTATCACCATACTTCTTATAAATAGAATTAAACATTTCCTTTGCCCCTGGCATAAGCTCTAATTTATCGTAAAAGCTAGGAACTTTGGCTATTGCCTGCCACATATCATCGTCCTTAATATCAGAATTAGCAGTAGCCCCATTTCGCTCAAATCCTGCTAATTCCATGACTCCTCTGTCAAAATCAGCCAAAACACCATCTAAATCAAAATATATTTTACTAACCATAATTGTCACCTCTCTAAGAATATTTCCTTATATAATCCATAAAAATCATTGTCTCCACTTCAGGTGTTCTTGAAGCAAACTCAGCTCTTTCAATACCATCAGTAATTAATAATCTTTCCCACAACTGCGTGTAATCCATGAAATCAAATTTATGATCATCCAATATTACATAATCATCAATTTCCGGATGAGACTTTAGATAGTTGATTATGCCTTCCCCTCGATTATTCCCTTGATCTTTTGTCTTTCCAGAAATATCAAGACCATATAAATCCAGTTTTTCAAGAAGATATAAATAATCATCATCATATTCATCCATCTCTTTCCAATCAGACATTAAAATGATTTCATAGCAATCATACATTTTTATTGCATTTGCCAGAATTTCTACTCTTGCATTGTCAATCCCTGTATAACCATCTGGAGTATGCTGGCATGTTGTTCTTGTGTTCAACACACCATCTATATCCAAGAATACTGCAAATCGCATAATCAATCACTCTCCTCACCATCTGCGATAAAGTTCCCTCTCTTCATCCACATTATTCTGCCACATAAAATCAAACTCTTCCTGCAACTTAAGCTCAAGTTCTTCTCTCATAAGTGTGCGTCCTCCATTTCTAAATCCTATATGCTGTCAAACTCCACGAAAAACAAAGGTCATACCACAATCCATATTTTTCCAGTAAATTATTAAATTCTTCAATGATCATGCTTGCAATACGACTATTGTCATAAAATGTTTCTGAACCCCAATCAGCCTCATCACATATTTCGTCTTCGAAATATTCGTACGCAACATATTCTCTCTCTACAGCTTGACGCATAAGAAAATCTTCATATTCTTCTCTGCTTGAAAATTCAATTTCCCTGCCATCTGAATAATCCTTATAATCAAATAAATCCATATCACAGTACTGATTAAGCTCAAGCCACTCCTCAAATGAATCAAATTCAGCTGGATCCCAGGAATATTTTCCTTCTAAATATTCATCCACAAGATTCGTAAACTCATCAAAATCCTTATCTGTTTCAGGTACAATAATATGCTTCACCTCATCTGAAACATCTCCGATTTTGACCTCATATTCATGATGCCGAAGAAGTAAACTAAGTGCCCCCTCAAAGGTCATATCCAGAAATCTTTCAGGATTTGATATATCCTTCCATACAGTATTACCATTGCAGTCATAGTGACTTATCCCTTCTAAATACTTCTCTGGATGCCCCTCATCCCTTACCACTAATTCACCATCACTATCTGTATAACATTTCCCGCCAGTAAAAATCTGTACATCCTGCCACATTCCCCACTTTCGTAAGAATGCAACTATATCCATTGCAAGCATTTCTGAATCCGTGCCTTTATTGAAAACATGCCTATCGCCCATAAATGCCTCCTTTCATAGGTTTGCTTTTTATTCAGCAAACCTATTTTTACATTAAAAAAAGAATGCCTATTACGCATCCTTTACCAATCAATCTGACAGTATCTCAGCCGTCATTCTTTTCTCACTAAAACGGAAGGATATCCTCGTCATCCACGATATCATCCACTCTAACCTCAACTGGCTCGATCTTGTAAATAATAAAGATATCAGCTTCTTCCTGTGGTTCTAACCATTCTGGATGTTTAGCAACATTCCTAGTAAAATTCTCATTCCAGATATATGCGTCATCTCTAGGATACTTGCCCTTACGATCGTATATTGCCAGGTCACAATCCTTCATGACATGAACCTGAACCTTAAGCCCTGTTCTCTTATAAAACTTCTTAATATCTTTTGGCTCAAAGCTCTTAGGAAGCATATTGATCAATCTATTTACTCCCCTTACAACTCCTGCATTACGCTCAAGATCAATGTAAACCAAGCCCTCTTCATCTAAATAATTCTCTACTGCTTCTACATGATTAATTCTAATTGTCTTTGTTGCCATCGTGTTTTCTCCCTTCTTATACATAATTTATTTTCATACTTAAGCCTGCAAATCTTGTAACTCCTTTCGCACTTGTTCAATTCGCTGATTTGCATATTTTACTCTTAAATTACATTGCTCAACATCATATTGAAGATTTCTTATAACTGGTTCCAACACTTCCCGCTTTTTTTCATACATCGCAATTTTATTTTCATCCTCCAAGATGCTTTCCTTTAGATACTTAATTCTTTCCTTCTTTAATATTTCATCTACATCTTTTGTGTTTCCTGGTATATCGCCAATAAAGTTTACAGATTCGAATTCCGAAATATCAGGAATTCGAAGCCCTGCCTGTCCTAGTAACATTTCTGTAGTGATATCTTTATTTAAATAATTACTTCTATATGAAATACTCACATATTTATTATCTATCTTTTTGCCAGACATCCTACAAAGCCTAAGTCCAATTACATCTCGGAATGATTCAATAAATTCGATATCATCAATTCGCCACACACCGGTTGGAACATCTTTCTCGGTTTCTATATCATTAATCAAATAAAGCTGTTCACCATTAAAATTATCGGTATACCATATATACGGAGTTTCGAGATTACATATCCTCTCATAAACTTTGACCAATGGCTCATTATCAAATACACATTCTGTTATTTTTTCTTTATACATGTTTTTTACCATACATATTTCCTCCATCTGACATTTCATTAACTTTTGAAACAATTAATAATATTCCCCTTATCACTGAATATTATTAAATGCTTCTGGTGTATAGCCCTTATCATCGATGTAGTAATCGCAACTTATTTTTCTAGAATTACTACCAAAGAACTTCTTTGTTTCTTCTATATTGTCATTAACAGCATCAAAGTTAAGTCCACAAAAACTTCTGCACCAAGCTACTGCCTGTTCCAACAATTCTCCTTCTCTGCAAGTCCATAGGATAAGGGCGTGTCCCTCATCCTGCAAAGCTTTAAGTTTTCGGACCAACTCTTTATTAGGCTCTCCCAGATATGGCCAGTTATCAACATCCTGATTCATACACAGCGTACCATCGAAATCTACTGCAATGATTTTTCTTCCCATACTCACATCACGACCTTTCTGATTGAACTAAACATTATAAATCAAACATTCGCAATCCGCTTCGCTACTTGCTCATGAATGTAGTCTGCTTCGCAGCTGTAAGTGAAGCTAAAGCTCCACTTACATAAGCAATCACCTATGTCTCAACGACATAAGTGATTACTTACTTACATTCAAAATATCCCTTTACAATTGCATGATCAGGAAAACCCACTCGAATCTGCTTGTAAAGGCGCGTACCCTCAATATGTTTTGTAAAATCTTTTCCCCACATGTAGACCTCTGTGTTCCTCTTCACAAAATCACGATCATATTCGAAATCACTGATTTCAATTTCTTTTGTAATAATGTGATCCTCAGCAAACTCATATTCGTAAGACACAGCAGTTTCTGCATAGATGCTGGAACCTTCTGGTGTGTTTCTTTTAAATCCGACAGCAGCAAGCATAGAATCCAAAACAGAAAGATTCCATTCTTTTCTTGTAGCACCACGGCGAAGATTGTTGCTGTCGGCTACAACCATGGTTGGTCCATTAAGTAGTGCTAACTTTTCTGTCACAATTTTCATCTGTCTTGCTCTGCCTTCGTATTCATTAGTAGACTCCTTACTACCAACGCGGATTCGATAGCCAACTACATTGAACTTCTTGTCATTCTGATCTTTCAGCCCGACCATTAAATAATTTGGATTATCATTCTCCTTGGCCGTTATAAGGCAGTCATCAACATTTAATAGCTGATAGTACTCTACCTTCCATAAAATACATACCTCATTTGTATTCTCATTTCTGCTGATAGCTGATTCATATCCAGCTTCGCGCATCTTCTGAAGAAAAACTGACAAACTATCATTCTTAACAACTTCTGTAAGCACAATAACATCAGCATCCTGCTCTAATAACTCCTGTAGAACAAATTCCGGAATTTCCTTTCCTAAGCCTGAACGCTGATTAATGTTCCATCCTAATACTTTTCTGTTCATAATTCGTTTTCTCCTTTATATTTTTTATAACAACTTTTCCTACACCTAATCCTATGCTTGTGTTTTTTCATCATCCCATAATGCTGGAATAAATTGCATCCAATGATCAAAATCAAGCTGATATCGATTTTCTTTATCTGCTAGCTCACCACACGCATTTACATATGCATCATATTTATCCTCTCTTATAACTAAATGTGAGCCGCCTCCAATGTAAAAGTGTTTGTATCCTTTTGGAACCCTTGTCGAACCCTCGCCTGGAGAAGTTCTAATAACCACTTCATTAAAATCTGTGTCTTCCCCATCTGGACCGTTCCAATAACAGTCTTTTAATATAGGAAATTGTTCTTTTAACTTGTTATACGATTCCTCATCACGGAAAATGTTATAACAAGTCATTTTCACATTCCTATCCTCATAAACAAATGAAACCTCCGCACTTTGTCCCATGCAAACACACATCGCGAATGGCTCCTCAAACTTAAACATTAAAATTTCTTTACTTGGTGTACTCATATACAATTCCTCCTTAAATCATCCCCATTAACGCTCAAAAGACCAGGTGGTATATTGCAACCATCTGGTCTTTCAAATTTTTTCTCAATAATTAAACATATTACGTCCTGGATGTAATAAAACCAGGTTAAGATCACTTAGTGCATTTAAAAATGCCTTTTCTTTATAATCATATCCATCCCTAAAATCATATATTGGAATATAAGTATATTCAATAATACCCTCTGAATCATCCACTGTCTTATTATCAAATTTCTCCCAAACATCTCCTTCATATTCTTTTTGAAAACACTCCGTATACCGCTCAAGTTCCTCATCTGTACTTTCCCAAACTGCAAATGTAGGCAGCCATTTTATGTGTGCTACTTTATAATCCTCAAATTTCTTATCCTTAATAATAAGTTTTGCTGCTAACACCTCATTAAGATCAAACTCTTTAAGGAAAGAATTAATTTGTTCAGCACACTTTGCGTTACCATATAAAACACCTTTACTATCATCTGTCACAAATAAAAATAAATTATCACGCAAATTATCTGTGTCCACAATAAACTTTTTTATTCGAGCACGATAATCATTCGCTTCTCTAAATGTTTTAATATTAAATTCCATGATTCAATTCCTCCAATTTATTCTTTGTGTCATATCTGTTGATTAATTCTGTTAATTTTTCATATGTCGTACTCTCTTCCTCCTCTACCTCTTTAAACGCAAAAACCAGATGGAATATTAGCTCCATCTGGTCCTTTTATATTTTTCCGGGGGTATTATTTAATATACTCCTGCATCTATTTTTAAGTTTTTCCGGGGGTATTATTTATTTGTTACTCTAGGCAACTGCATTATACTTATAAAAGTG
>DCIR01000092.1:8554-38215 GCA_002317155.1 Lachnospiraceae bacterium UBA1721 | reverse complement strand
GCCCAAAAGGCAATCAAGTAAATGATCGAATACACAAAGAAAAGAGAATAAAATAAGTCAAGAGAAAATGCAAAAATGCTATTGATTTATTTTGCTATAAGGGGTACTATGTGAAAACAATGAACGATAAGGAGATACTAATAATGGCAAAAGGAAAGTATTCTGAAAAATATAAGAAGACATATTATATGCCTCCGGTTGTAACCTATGATTGGGTTAAGAATGAGACTATCACAAAGGCACCTATCTGGTGTTCAGTTGACCTTCGTGACGGTAACCAGGCACTTATCGATCCTATGAGCCTTGAGCAGAAGCTTGATTTTTTCAAGCTCCTTGTAGATATCGGATTTAAGGAGATTGAAGTTGGATTTCCTGCTTCATCTGATACGGAGTATGAATTTATCAGAACACTCATTGAGAAGGATATGATTCCTGATGATGTTACCATCCAGGTACTTACCCAGGCTCGTGAGCATATTATTAAGAAGACTTTTGATGCAGTTAAGGGTGCGCCTAAGGCTGTAGTTCACCTGTACAATTCTACATCTGTAGAGCAGCGTGAGCAGGTGTTTAAAAAGGATAAGGAGTCTATCAAGAAGATTGCCGTTGAAGGTGCGAAGCTCCTTAAGAAGCTTGCAGACGAGACTGACGGTAATTTCATGTTTGAGTACAGCCCCGAGAGTTTTTCACAGACTGAGCCCGAGTATGCACTGGAAGTATGTAACGCAGTAATCGATATTTGGCAGCCTACTCCCGAGAAGAAGGTTATCATCAATCTTCCTTCTACTGTACAGGTTGCAATGCCTCACGTTTTTGCATGTCAGATTGAATACATGAGCAAGAACCTGAACAATCGTGAAAACGTAGTGCTCAGCGTACATCCTCACAATGACAGAGGTACCGGTGTAAGTGATGCAGAGCTTGGTGTACTTGCAGGTGCTGACAGAGTAGAGGGTACTCTTTTTGGTAACGGTGAGCGTACCGGTAATGTTGACCTTGTTACCGTTGCTAACAATATGATGACTCACGGTGTTGACAGTGGACTTGATTTTTCTAATATCATGGCTATCCGTGAAAAGTACGAGAGCTTTACCAACCTTCGTGTTCATGAGAGAACTCCTTATGCAGGTGATCTTGTATTCACTGCATTTTCAGGATCTCATCAGGATGCTATCAGTAAAGGTATGGCATGGAGAGAAGAAGGTAAGACCGGCAAGAGATGGGATATCCCCTATCTTCCTATTGATCCTTCAGATGTTGGAAGAGAATACGAGTCAGACGTTATCAGAATCAACTCTACTTCAGGTAAGGGCGGTGTAGCATTCGTTCTTAAAAATCAGTTTGGTTATGCACTTCCCAAGGCTATGCAGGAAGAGGTTGGCTACCTGGTTAAGGGTATTTCCGACAGACGTCATCAGGAGCTTCAGCCTACAGAGATTAATCAGATATTTGAGGAGACCTATCTCAATCCTCGTGCTATATTTACTATTCCTGAGTGCCACTTTAAGCAGGAAAACGGAATTGTTGCAAATGTAACTGCTGTTGTCGGTGATAACCGTCGCGAGATTACAGCAGCAGGTAACGGACGTCTTGATGCAGTAAGCAATGCGGTTAAGAATTTCTTCGGCATTGACTATGAGCTTGCTGTATATGAGGAGCATGCTATTTCAAAGACCTCAAGCTCTAAGGCTGCAGCATATGTGGGCATCATTCAGGAAGGCAAGACCTACTGGGGTGTCGGTGTTGATGAGGATATCATCAAGGCTTCGATTGCAGCACTTGTAAGCTGCGTAAATCGTCTTGCGGCAGAGCAGCACATTACTCAGGGACGTGAGGAGCGCATTACTCAGATTATCAGCTACATTCAGAGCCACTATCAGGAGGTTACCCTTGACAGCCTTGTTGAGGAGTTCCACCTTTCTAAGCCCTACCTTTCTAAGTACATTAAGGAAAAGTCAGGACTTACTTTCCAGGATGTGGTTAAGAACGAAAGAATGAAGCGTGCCAAGAATCTTTTGAAGGGTACCAATATGAGCGTTGAGAGTATCGCTACAGAGGTTGGTTATGAGACTGTAGAGCACTTCAACAGACTCTTCAAGAAGAGCTATAATATGACTCCCATTCAGTATAGAAAGAAATAATTATTTAGAAGGAGACAGTTCCAATGTCTAACGAAAAAGAAACTCAAAAGTCAGGAAGAGTTGCTACCAAGTACGAACTCAAAAAGCAGAAAAAGGCCGAGGCTAAGGCAAAAGAGGCCAGAGCACTTGCAATATGGAAAACAGTTGGTATTCTCTTCATTATCGCTGTTATTGCTTTGATTGCATATTTCCCTATCAGAAATGTGTACAATGCGAAGAAGACAGTATTCACCGTAGGTAAATACAATATTAGCCAGGTTGAGTATGATTATTATTACAATGCGGTAAAGGATAATTATCTTACCAATTATGCTTCACTTCTCTCATATATGGGAGTTTCAGCCAATAGCGATTTTTCAACCGTTAAGTATTCTGACAATCTTACATTTGCAGATTATTTCCAGAAGCTTGCTGTTCAGCAGATTCAGCAGAACTGCGGACTTAAAGATTTGATTGCTGCTGAAGGCTACACAGCAGATGTACAGCAGACCTATGATGAAATAATGGAGTCTTTCAAGACAGAAGCTACTCAGGCAGGTGTATCACTTAAGGATTATATCAAGGCTAAGTTCGGTTCTTATGCAACCGTTAAGAATACTAAGCCTATAATGCTTGATGCATATACTATTGGTCAGTATCTGATCAAGGTTAATGAGGAGAAGACTCCTTCAGATGAGGAGCTTGAGGCATATTATCAGGAAAATAAGGATACTTATGATCTTGTAAGTTATTATATGACTACTGTAACTGCAGATCTTCCTGAGGAGCCTACTGAGCTTGCTGATGCAGAGCCTGTCTACAACGAGGAGGGCGTATATCAGCCTTCACAGGCAGAAGTAGATGCAGCTATGGCAGAAGCTAAGGCAAATGCTGAGTTTATCATGACTACTCTTGTTAATGATGAGAATCTTCATGAGAACGATAATATCGATACCGTAGCATATACTGTTAAGTCATGGCTCTTTGATTCGGCAAGAAAAGCCGGAGATGAAGATATCATCGAGAGCAGCGCTAACTCATATTATCTTGTGAGATTTGTATCTCGTAAGCGTAATGATGAGAAGACTGTAAATGCACGTATTATTTTCACTGCTGAAGACAACGGTGCTGCTATTATGGCTGAGTATGAGGCCGGCGGAGCTAACCTTGAGAGCTTCATCGCTGTACATGATAAGTATTCTAACGGTACAGAAGAAGGCGGATATTACGAGAATATTGAGCTTACTAATTTTGAGGAGCTTGATCTTAAGGAGTGGCTTGAAAGCTCTGACAGAAAAGAGGGAGATGTTGCCAGCTTCTATGAGCCTGATGGTTATACCTATGTAGTTTATTTTGAGAGTGTAGGCGACGAACTTTGGCTTGCAAGATCGAGAAGTGATAAGCTTAATGAAATTATGAGCGATTATCTTACTTCTGTTCAGGATGGCCAGACTATAAGTGATCCTGATGGATTTATCGTATATATTGCTGCTGAGGCAGTTCCGGCAATCACTAACGACGATATCTCTGTTAACAGTGCAGAATAGTATTGTCGCAGAATAAAGCTCATACATATTTATTACTATGTGAAATAATAGTGATAATCACTAAAATAACTGGCAGGAGCCATACTTAATGTATGCTCCTGCCTTTGATTTTCCTTGGACGATTATGATAATATGTAATGAGTGGATTTCGAATGTTTTGTAGGATTGCGAAAGCTGTTTTACAGCGGAGCAATCTGTTTGGCAGCTTTTGATCCTTACATCATATGATGCATAGTGAACGGAATGATATGAGCGCGATTAACATAGAAAATAAAAAAGCTTTGGTAGTGGATATAGATGGAACACTGCTGAATTCGAAAAAAGAAATCACTCCGGCGACAGCGGAGGCAATTAAGCAGGTGCTTCTAGCGGGGCACACGGTAGTGATAGCGTCAGGGCGTCCTTTGCCCGGAATGCGTAAGTGCGGAAGAGAGCTGGAACTGAGCAAGTTCGGTGGCTACCTTTTGTCATATAACGGGGCGAAGGTTATCGACTGTGTTACCGAAGAGGTAATATACGAGAAGACTTTGCCGGCTAATATTCCTGCAGAGATTTATGAATATGCCAAGGCTCATGGCGCGGGAGTAGTATCGTTTGAAGGTGATTGTGTTATTTCAGGCTTTGAACCTAATGAGTATGTGAAGCTGGAGGCCAAGCATAATGGCCTTGATATCAGAGTCGTGAGTAATTTTCCTGAATACATTACCTTCCCTGTTAATAAATGTATGATTATGGACCATGGTGAGAATGACGCCAGATATGAGAAGGAACTTATTGAAAAATATGGCGATAGTCTCAGTATTTTCAGGTCTGAAGAGTATTTTCTCGAGATAATGCATGCCGGAATCAGTAAGTCCGATTCACTGGATGCAATACTTCCCGTGTTGGGTGTGAAGCGTGAAAATACGATTTGCTGCGGTGACAGCTATAATGATATTTCCATGATTGAATATGCCGGTGTAGGCGTGGCAATGGGCAATGCCAAGCCGGAGGTAAAGGCTGTGGCGGATTATATTACAGCCACAAATGATGAGGATGGACTGGTTGAAGTTATTAATAAGTTCATTTTGAAGGATTAGAGCAGTTCATTTTGACAGATTAATGTAGTACGAGGATATGATGGATAGAACGGATATTAGAATTGAAATTCCGGAAAAAGCTAAATATATAATAGACACTCTTGAAAATGCAGGTTATGAGGCATATGTTGTCGGCGGATGTGTCAGGGATTCGATATTGGGGCGCGTTCCTCAGGACTGGGATATTACCACATCAGCCCTGCCCTTACAGGTCAAGGAACTGTTCAGGAGGACGATTGATACCGGACTCCAGCACGGCACAGTGACAATAATGCAGGGGGAAGAAGGATTTGAGGTAACCACATACCGTATCGATGGTGAGTATGAGGATGGAAGACATCCCAAGGATGTTACTTTTACGCCGAATCTTGAGGAGGACCTTTTGCGCCGTGATTTTACCATTAATGCCATGGCGTATAATGATCGCAGAGGCTTGGTGGATCTGTATGATGGAATCGGAGATATAGAGAGAAAAACAATTAAGTGCGTGGGCAGTCCGATGGCACGTTTCGGAGAGGATGCACTCAGAATGTTAAGAGCGGTCAGATTCTCAGCTCAGCTCGGTTATACCATCGAGTCCGAAACCCGTGATGCGATCACAAAGCTGGCGGGGACACTTGAAAAAATCAGCGCAGAAAGAATAAGGACAGAGCTGGTTAAGCTTCTTGTATCAGACAATCCGTTTGAACTCAGAGAGGCTTATGAGACAGGTATGACCGCTGTGTTTTTACCTGAATTTGATCGCGCGATTGAGACTGAGCAAAATCATCCTCATCACTGCTACAGTGTCGGTGAGCATATTCTTCACTCAATAGAAATGGTTGAAGCAGAGCCTGTGTTAAGGATAGCAATGCTTTTGCATGATATAGGCAAGCCTGAGACACTTACTGTTGATGAACAGGGGATTACCCATTTCCATGGTCATCCGGCTGTTGGTGAGAATATTGCCAAGACGATTCTTCGTAGACTTAAGTTTGACAATGATACAATAGATAAAGTAAGCAGACTGGTGCGATATCATGACTATGCGACAGGTAAGCATCCTGATGAGAAGATGATTAGAAGAGCCGTACACAAGCTTGGTGATGATATTTTCCCGATGTTTTTACAGGTAAGTCGTGCCGATATAATGGCGCAGAGTACATATAAAAGAGAAGAAAAGCTCGAGATAGTAGATGCATGGGGTGACATGTATGCTAAAATCAAGTCTGAAGATCAGTGTGTAAATCTTAAAATGCTTAAGATTAACGGACGCGGACTTATAGAAATGGGAGTCAAGCCCGGACCTTCACTGGGAGGTATTTTGGATGCCCTTTTGGAAGAGGTACTTGATGACCCGACTAAAAATGATGAAACCTGGCTTAAAAATCGAGCACAGGAATTGATTGAGAAGATGCAGGAGTAATATATTGAGCAGCCTTAAGATTAATAAAAAAGTGAATATTGCTGCGGTAAAGGTTATGGCTGTACTGATGAGTATGGTCATGGCGTTTATTGCGGTTGGCTGCAGTATGTCGGGTAATTCCAACCAGCAGGCAGATGGTTCTGACCAGAGAGCTGATACCGGTTTTATTGTTTATGGCCCGGATGCTTATGATTCGGCAGATACGCCGGTGCTTGTTGCGAGAGATGAAGAGGCCGGAACGATGACTTTTCTGAACCTCTCTATCGGTAGAGAATATACTCTTGAGTATGATGGCACGACATGCTTCTATGACAAGTATGGCGGAGCTTTAACCCTCGGTCAGATCAAAATAGGCGAGATCGTGGATGTTAAATTCATAAAGGGTAAGAAGCATTTGACATCAATGAGCATAGCTTCTTCCGGCTGGACAATTGAGAGTACCACAAGATACGTGCTGGACACTGTTCGCAGGGATGTAACCATAGGTGAGGATGTATATAATCTCAGCTCGGATATTAGTTTTTTCTCAAATGATAAGGCTATAGAAGAGAGGGATCTTATAGCGACGGATACTCTTACATTCAGAGGAATCGGTACGAGTGTATACAGCGTAGTAGTCGAGAACGGACACGGATACCTTAGAATTACCGGGCAGGAGAATTTCGTCGGTGGCTGGATAGAGGTCGGCAATAAAATCATTCAGCGTGTGACCGAGGATATGATACTCACCGTTCCTGAAGGCGAATATCAGGTTAAAATGAGTAATAACGGTACCACATCGGAGAAGCGTGTAACTATATTCAGAAATAGTGAAAGCAAGATTGATTTTAGTGATGTTGTATTCGAGGATCCCAAGGTGGGAACGGTTTTATTCTCCGTAAATCCATCAAATGCGGAATTGTATATTGATGGGGAGAAGGTTGATTATTCCGTAGCGATAGAGCTGACATATGGTCTCCATCAGCTGATTTGTCGTGCTACCGGATATAAGTCTGTAACACAGTATCTGAATGTGGGTCAGGCTTCTGCGGGAATTGACATTGTGCTGGAAGAAAATGATGACAGTACGGATGATACTTCCGATGGTAATACATCAGATGATGCTAATTCTGACGATGATGGAACGAATGATTCGGGAGACGGCAATTCTGATAATGGTACTGACAATAACGGCAGCGATGCCAATAACAGTACTGATGGCGGTAACGGCGACAGCACAAATACCGACCAGGGAAGTACCGGATCGGGTACTGAAAACAGTCAGACCGGAGAAGGTAACAACGAAACAACCGATTCCGGGGAAAATGGTGAAAGCGGCACTTCATCCAGCCCGATAACTTCTTATTATCAGGTACATATTGACTCGCCTGAAAATGTCGAGGTGTATGTGGATGGCTCGTATGTCGGGGTGAGTCCGTGCAGCTTTAAGAAGGCTGAAGGATCGCACATAATTACCCTTAGCAAAGAAGGGTATATTACGAGAAGTTATACCGTCTATGTTGATTCGGAAGACAGAGATGTATCCTTCTCATTTGTGGAATTGGCTCCATCAAATTAGCATTATGAAAAAATCATAGAATTTGTGGTCGGAATAGCCGAAAATGCGCTATTTTGTGGGTTTTCTGCCCCGATTTGCTTGACAAAAGCAGTAAAAATCTATATATATAAATGGTGGCTTCAAACTAGTAGCTATAATTAATCTCATTTTTTAGGAGGAGAATACAAAATGAATAAGACAGAATTTATCGCAGCTATCGCTGAGAACGCTGGAATTTCTAAGAAGGATGCTGAGAAGGCAGTTAACGCATACGCTGAGGTTGTAAAGGCAGAGCTTAAGAAGGGTGAGAAGGTTCAGCTTGTTGGATTTGGTACTTTCGAAGTATCTGAGAGAGCAGCAAGAACCGGTAGAAATCCTCAGAGCGGCGCTACTATGGAGATCAAGGCTTCTAAGGCTCCTAAGTTCAAGGCTGGTAAGGCTCTTAAGGACGCTATCAACTAATTATTGAGAAAAACGAAGTTTTTCGAAGCGACACAGAGTGTCGCGCCAAAGCATTTTGCGAAGCAAAATGTGTGGCAATTGAGAAAAACGAAGTTTTTCGATTTAAGCTTGTTGAAAAGCCTAATACATGGTGGTGCATCTGCGTATATATCAGATGTACCACCATTTTGTTTTACGTGATAAATATAAGAGGAATAAATAATGAGATTGGATAAATACCTTAAGGTTTCGCGTCTTATCAAGCGCAGGACAATAGCAAACGAGGCCTGCGATACCGGCCGTGTAACCATTAATGACAAGCCTGCCAAGGCATCAACCAATGTAAAAGAAGGTGATATTATTTGTATCAGCTTCGGTAATAAAGAGGTTAAGGTTGAAGTCCTGGACGTTCAGGAGACAGTTAAAAAGGACGAGGCTAAAGAACTTTTCAAATATATCTAAAGTTTTGGAGAAAATTCGCCGAAAAAATAAACGAATTGGTTGACGTAATTTAGCTAATCGGTTTATTCTATTGATGTATATGGCATAATGGCTATGCTGGCCGATGCTTATATGCATATAAGTAGCTTTTGTTGGGAAAGGAATCCGAGAATGACAAGAACAGCAATGTCAAGGCGCAAGAAGCGCTCTAATTTAATAGCGTATGCATCATTGGCTATGGTGGTTACTCTTATCGGAGTTCTTGTGATGATTCAGACTCGTGATCCTCAAAGGAAGCTTGACAATGCGAAGGCACAGGAGCAGGCGCTTGACGACCAGATGCAGGTTGAGTATGCACGTACCGAACAGCTTCAGCTTTTTGAGAAGGAAGTTCAGACTGATGCCTATGCAGAGGAGCAGGCACAGGAGAAGCTTAAGCTGCTGAAAGAAAATCAGATAATGTTTGTTGCAGAATAAGTTATTACATGAACCGTAAAATAATTGATAAGGCAGCCTCTTATGTTGAGGCTAATAATATGGTGACCGATGGTGACAAAATCGTTGTCGGTGTATCCGGAGGGGCAGACTCAGTTTGCCTCTTATTTTTGTTGTGCGGATTAAAGGAAAAATATTCGCTCAGCCTGCATGCGGTTCATATTAATCATGGAATCAGAGAAGAAGCCGGCGAAGATGCGGCTTTTGTGGAAGATATATGCAGAAAGTGGGGAATTACCTGCGATGTGATTGAGGAGGATGTTCCCGCACGTGCCAAGGAATGGAAAATGTCTGAGGAGGAGGCCGGACGAAAGGTTCGTTACGATGCTTTTTCTGAAGCCGCGCGTAAATATGGATGCAGTAAGATAGCTGTTGCCCATAATATGAATGACGAGGCTGAGACAGTTCTGTTTCATATGTTCAGAGGAAGTGGACTGCATGGTCTGACCGGAATACCGGCTGTAAGACAGCACGGAGATGTGTTGATTATTCGTCCTATTTTGTGTCTGAACCGAACCGAGATCGAGGAAGTACTGAATGATAACGGAATCGGTTGGGTGACAGACAAAACAAATCTGGAAGATGTGTATGCGAGAAATCGTATAAGACATAATATTTTACCAGAAGCTGAGGAAATCGCCTCGGGCGCAGTGAAGCATATATGTGAGGCTGCAGGGCAGCTGGCTGAGACTGAAAAGTTGCTGGAAGAGCTTGAAGCGGTTTGCATGGCAGACTGCAGACATGCGGAGAATGAAGATGTGGGCGAGGCAGTAAGTATGGCTTCGGGTGAGGTCAATGCGGCGGGCGAGGATGGTCCATGCAGGGATGCGGCACACAAAATAGTGCTAAACGCTGTAAAACTTGCGAACTATCATACTGTAATTAAGAAAAGAGTTATTTTAAGATGTCTTAAGGATATAAGCAGCGGTGGCAAGGATATCGGAGCACTTCAGGTTGAGCAGGTGCTTGAACTGATCGACAGAGTGGGTAATCGAAGCATTAATCTGGCTCGTGGAATCAGTGCAAAGAGAAGTTATGACACGATTGTCATGTTTCCGACCGCAACCGACGATAACATATCAGCCGAGGCTGAAGGCGGAATTGAGGCCGGTGTAAATATAGAGTACATGACCGTTGAAGAATGCGGCATGGATATCGATTCTTTAATGGAAAAAGTGACTGATACCGATGCGCTAAATAAGTATACTAAATGGCTTGATTATGATAGAATAGACGGGCAGCTTGAGGTGAGAAGCCGAAAAACAGGGGATTATTTACTGATTCAGAATGCTTTCGGAGAGTATGTTCGCAAAAGCCTTAAGGATTACATGATAGATGTAAAAATACCTGCCGCTGAGCGCGACAGTATTCCTGTAGTTGCTTGTGGTAATCATTGTGTATGGCTGGTGGGGTACAGAATCAGTGATTCATGCAAAATTACGCCGCAGACAACGAAACTTGTTAGACTAAGCTGCAAATAGAAGCGTGATTATATAGATTTTATTATAGTGTTGTTTTACTGAGACAATTGTTCGTGAAAATTTTCAATACAGAGGAGAAGGTTATGAATCATCATGTTGAAGTATTACTGTCAGAAGAGGAAGTAGATCGCAGAATAAATGAGATTGGTAAGCAGATAAGCAAGGATTATGCAGGAAAAGAGGTTCATCTTATCTGTGTACTTAAGGGAGGAAGCTTTTTCCTCTGTGAGCTTGCCAAGAGAATTGACGTACCTGTATCGCTTGATTTCATGTCGGTTTCAAGCTATGGCAAGGATACCAAGTCAAGCGGAGTAGTTAAGATTGTGAAGGATCTTGATGAGTCTATCAAGGGCAAGAATGTACTTGTAATCGAGGATATTGTGGACAGCGGACGTACTCTCAGCTACCTGATGGAGCTACTTAAGGACCGCGAGCCCGCATCACTCAGACTTTGCACACTGCTTGATAAGCCTGAGCGCAGAGTTGTAGATGTTAAGGTTGATTATACCGGATTCCAGGTTCCGGATGAATTTGTAGTAGGCTATGGCCTTGATTACGATCAGTTATACAGAAATCTTCCGTATATCGGTGTCGTAAAATTTGATTAATGAAGTTGAGGGTTAAGGTTTGGAGAAAGAAAGAAGAAGAGGCTTCCGTGGGTATTTTGTATTTTTGTTCTTATTGCTCACGGTAGTAATCGTACTAAATGTTATCAAAAATGTCGGTGGTGAATATACCTACAACAATTTGATAAATGATTTGGAGAATCAGAAAATCAGCGAGGTTTCAATTACTCCTGATGAGGAAGCTCCTTCTGGTTACGTTAATGTATTACTTAAGAGCGGAAGCTCTAAAAAGGTATATGTTACATCGGTTGCTGATGCTGAGATTATGCTCAGAGATACCTATCACATGGATCCTGTTGTAAATAACGGATTCTGGACAAGATGGTTACTCAAGACATTGCTTCCGGTTGCACTTATAGTTGTGGCACTTGTTTTCATGGTAATGCTTCTCTTTGCCGGAAGTCTTGGCGGCGGAGGCGGCTCTAATTCCAAGATGATGAATTTTGGTAAGAGTAATGCCGAGATGACCAAGGGCGGCAAAATCAATTTCGGCAATGTAGCCGGACTTGAGGAGGAGAAGGAAGAACTCCAGGAAATCGTTGATTTCCTCAAGAACCCCGGAAAATATACCAGACTCGGAGCACGTATTCCTAAGGGTGTGCTTCTTGAAGGTACTCCCGGTACAGGTAAAACTCTGCTTGCAAAGGCAGTAGCAGGTGAGGCGAGAGTTCCGTTTTTCAGCATTTCAGGTTCTGATTTCGTAGAAATGTTTGTCGGCGTAGGTGCATCGCGTGTAAGAGACCTTTTTGAAACTGCTAAAAAGGAAGCTCCCTGTATCGTATTCATTGATGAAATCGATGCAGTAGCCAGAAGACGTGGAACCGGTATGGGCGGTGGACACGACGAGAGAGAGCAGACTCTGAACCAGCTCCTTGTAGAGATGGATGGATTTGGAGTAAACGAAGGCATCATCGTAATGGCTGCTACCAACCGTGTTGATATTCTTGACCCCGCAATACTCAGACCAGGACGCTTCGATCGTAAGGTAACCGTAGGCCGCCCTGATGTTAAGGGACGTGAGGAAATCCTTAAGGTTCATGCTAAAAACAAGCCTCTCGCAGAGGATGTTAATCTCAAGGAAATTGCACAGACCACAGCCGGATTTACCGGTGCGGATCTTGAAAATCTCCTTAACGAGGCTGCAATTGGTGCGGCAAGGAAGGATGTTCCTTACATCACAATGGCTGATATTAAGAAGTCATTCGTTAAGGTTGGTATTGGTACCGAGAAAAAGAGTCGTATTATTTCTGATAAAGAGAAGAATATTACTGCATATCACGAGATGGGACATGCTATTTTGTTCCATGTTCTTCCTGATGTAGGACCTGTATACACCGTATCTATTATTCCTACCGGTGCCGGTGCGGCAGGTTATACAATGCCTCTTCCCGAAAAGGATGAGATGTTCCTTACAAAGAGCAAGATGCTTCAGGATATCATGGTTTCACTCGGAGGAAGAATTGCCGAGGAGATTATTTTTGGCGAGATTACCACAGGTGCTTCAAGCGATATCAAGAAAGCTACCAAGGAAGCCAGAATGATGGTTACACGTTTTGGTATGAGTGAAAATCTCGGTGTGATCTGCTATGAAGATGACGATGATGAAGTGTTCATCGGACGTGATCTTGCGCATGCCAAGGGTCACAGTGAGGCAGTATCAAGTGAGATTGACCGCGAGGTTAAGGCAATTGTTGATGATTGCTACAAGAAGGCTAAGGATATTATTCTTGAGCATTCTGCTATTCTTCACGCAGGAACCAAGCTTCTTCTTGAGAAGGAGAAGATTTCAAGAGATGAGTTTGAGGCCCTTTTTGCACCTGTTGCAGAAGAAGGCTCTATCAGTCTGAAGAAGGTTGAAAGTGACGAGATTACGGATATAGACTAGATTGTTCGTTAATATGCACAAAAAATATATTCACTAGTTGTCAAATTTGTGAATCATAAGACTATCTAATGTTGGGGTACGGTGGTAATATAATGACCGTACCCCAATACATTTAGTTTTTGCTATACCCCCAAGAAATACCTTCTCTATGAAATGGACAGCTTCCCCGGCTGTCCTTTTCGCTTTTTATGGGTATGTATCCGGTGAGAATGCATATGCCTTTAATCGTTGAATATGTGTATAGCTCTAACCCTACTATTTTCGCTGATTTTCTTGCTAAAACCCTAGTTTTTTAGTAAAATTAAAAAGGCTATCTTTATGATGGCAAGGAGATTATTCAGATGGATTTGGAAAAGCGTCGTCGCATACAATATTACCAACAATATATCAATACAATGCGCCCGGTGTTTAACACGAGAGCTCTGTATTCTGATACTACGTCAGAATATGTATCTCCCGAGGAGCCGGACGCATTTTCTAATATTAAAATTCGTTTTCGTACCGCTAAGAACAATGTAGATAATGTTCTTCTGGTTTGGAAGGGCAAAAAATATTACATGACCAAGGTTGATACTGCGGTGCATTTTGATTACTACGAAGTAGAGGTTATGCTTCAGGATGAGAAGTTTACTTATTACTTCGAGATTCAATCAGGTAATCTGACCTGTTACTATGATACTCGCGGAGCGGTCAGAGATATTAACGAATATTATTCGATGGTTATCATTCCGGGCTTCTCGACTCCCAAGTGGGCCAAGGGCGCTGTTATGTATCAGATATATGTTGACCGTTTTTGCAATGGTGACAAATCCAACGATGTTCTTAGTAACGAGTACTGTTACATAGGTGAGCCGGTAATCAGAGTAGAGGATTGGGAGCAGTACCCCGCATCTATGGATGTACGTAGCTTTTACGGCGGCGACCTCCAGGGTGTGCTCGATAAGATGGATTACATTCAGGGACTCGGTGTAGAGGTTATCTACTTCAATCCGCTTTTCGTATCACCATCAAATCATAAGTATGATATTCAGGATTACGATCACATCGATCCTCACTTTGGTAAGATCGTTGATGATTCCGGAGATCTTCTTCCTGATGGATGCAGAGAGAACAGATTCTCCACAAGATATATTAAGCGTGTCACAGGATTTAATAATTTGACTGCCAGTGACGAGCTTTTCATCAAGGTTGTAGAAGAAGCGCATAAGCGTGGAATGAAAGTCATTCTCGATGGTGTGTTTAACCACTGCGGATCGTTTAATAAGTGGATGGACCGCGAGAGAATATACGAGAACGTAGAAGGATATGATAAGGGCGCATTTGTTAGCGCAGACAGCCCTTACAGACATTATTTCAGTTTTCATGATGATTTCAAATGGCCTTACAATCCGACATATGACGGATGGTGGGGACATGATACATTGCCTAAGCTTAATTACGAAGGCTCAAGACAGCTTTATGATTATGTGCTGAACATAGGCAAAAAGTGGGTATCTGCTCCGTTTAATGTAGACGGATGGAGACTTGATGTGGCAGCTGACCTTGGACATTCACCGGAGGCTAACCACAAGTTTTGGCAGGATTTCAGAGCTGCTGTTAAATCAGCTAATCCGAATGCACTTATTCTTGCAGAGCATTACGGCAATACCAGAGACTGGTTACAGGGTAATGAATGGGATACTGTAATGAACTATGATGCGTTCATGGAGCCTATCACCTGGTTCTTAACCGGTATGGAAAAGCACAGTGATGATTTCAGAGAGGATTTGCTTGGTAACTCAGAAAGCTTCTGGGGAGCAATGATGCATCACTCATCAAGCTTTACAATGCCCAGCTGGCAGGTAGCTATGAATGAGCTGTCAAATCACGATCATTCAAGATTCCTTACCAGGACCAATCACAGAGTAGGACGTACTCATACACTCGGACCGAAAGCGGCTGAGGAGGGTATCAATAAGGCAGTATTCCGCGAGGCGGTTGTCATGCAGATGACCTGGATCGGTGCTCCTACAATCTATTATGGAGACGAAGCCGGTGTATGCGGATTTACAGATCCTGACAACAGACGTACTTATCCTTGGGGACATGAAGATCAGCAGATGATCCAGTTCCACAGAGATATAATTGCACTGAGAAATAAGTATCCGGAGCTTAGAAACGGATCAATTAAGAAGCTGGACAGCTACTACAATTTCCTGGCATACGGACGTTTCACCAGAGATGAGCAGTGTCTTGTTTTGATAAACAATAACAATTCAGACATCGAGCGTGAGGTTAATGCGTGGGAAATCGGTACGCACAGAAGCGGTTCAATGAAGGTGGTGTTCCAGTCTACCGAGAACGGATACAGTCTTGAAGGCGAGTCGTATCCTTTAAGAACCGGTGTGTTGCATATCACATTGCCCAAGACCAGTGCTACAATACTTAAATTTGAATTGAATTAATTATTCTTGTTATAAATGTTCTTGATGAATTTACGGGAGAGAGAAGATGGAAAAATCTGAGTTACTTAAAAAAGTATGGCCCCAGTGGGAAATAGTAAAAGAGCTGGGTGAAGGAGCTTTTGGTAGCGTATATGAGGTACAGAGAAAAGATATTGGTGGTACCTTCAAGGCTGCTCTTAAGTTCATGTCTATTCCTAAGACACAGAAGGAAATTGAAGATGCGATTACCGAAGGAATGGATGAGACCACAGCGACAACTTATTTCCGCAGCATTATGGAAGACCTTGTCAAAGAGTTCGCAACCATGGAGATGCTCAAGGGAAACACCAATATTGTTTCTTATGAGGACCATGTAGTTGTAGAGCACGAGAATGAAATCGGTTGGGATATTCTCATCAGAATGGAGCTTCTTACTCCTTTCAAGGATTACCTTCAGAGTCATACCATAGACGAGAAGTCAGTTATCAAGATTGGACGTGATATCTGTAGTGCTCTCGTAATCTGTGAGAAGAGAAATATCGTACACAGAGATATCAAGATGGAAAATGTCTTTGTATCTGAGTATGGTGATTTCAAGCTTGGAGATTTCGGTGTTGCAAGAACTGTTGAAAAGACCACATCAGGAATGTCAATCAAGGGTACCATCAGTTACATGGCACCTGAGGTTTACAAGGGACAGCAGTACAATTCTTCTGTAGATATGTACTCCCTTGGTATTTTGTTGTACAGACTTGCAAATAATAACAGATCACCCTTCCTTCCTCCCGCACCTGCACCTATTTCATACACTGATAAGGAAAATGCAGAGATGCGCAGACTGGCAGGAGAGAGATTCCCTGATGCATCAACGGCTTCTCCTGAATTGATGGCAATTATCAGAAAAGCTACTGCATTCAATGCAAGCGACAGATATAAGTCTGCATCTGATATGCGTGATGATTTGGCTAAGTGGGCAGTAGGAAAGACCCCTTCAGCTTATGAAGAAGAAAAGAATTCAGCTGCATCAACCGCTACTGCAACAGCTGCAGCTTCAACTGTTGCTGCGACCGCTGCAGCTGCTACTCAGAATGTGCAGCCTGTAGTACAGCAGCCCGTTCAGCCTGTGGCACAGCAGCCTGTAAATGCAGGTGTACAGCCCGTTCAGGTACTGCCTGTACAGGTACAGCCCGTTCAGCCTCAGAATGTTGCAGCAATGCAGCCTGAGCGCAGCGGAGTATATGCTCAGCCTGAAAACAGTGGAGTGTATGCACGTCCTGAAATGAGCGGAGTATATGCGCAGCCCCAGCCTCAGGCACAGAATGTTGGCGGATATGCGCAGCCTGAAATGAGCGGAGTATATGCGCAGCCCCAGCCTCAGGCACAGAATATGGGTGGATATCCTCAGCCTGAGAATAGTGGAGTATATGGTCGCCCTGAAATGAGCGGAGTATATCCTCAGCCCCAGCCTCAGAATGGTCAGTATGTTCAACCCGCTCAGCCTGCGGCAACCGGCAACACTAAAAAGAAGAAGCCTCTTGGTTTGATTCTGGGTCTTTCCATCGGTATTCCGGTTCTTCTTATTCTGATTGGATTGGGTGGATGCATTGCATGTGTTAATGCTTTAGATAATACTGTAAGTCATAACAGTAATAATAATCATGATGACGATGATGATGACGATATTAAAAAGCCCGGTAATACAGATCCTGTAGATCCCGATCCTGACCCGGTAGATCCCGATCCTGACCCGGTAGATCCCGACCCTGATCCGGTAGATCCCGATCCAGATCCCGATCCTGTAGTCGTAGATCCCGATCCTGTAGCTCCTGATGTGGAATATACAGCAAGTATTGCATTTATCACTCCCGGTGGAGACGTTAAGAGTGCTGAAGATAATATTTTATATATGTATGATGCTTCATCAGAGAATTATTACGAGGTAGATGGAAATAGTACTGATGCAACAATAACTGAACCCGGTTGGTATTACTGTTCATACTATCCGTATGAGGATATTCCGTATTCAAACTTTGATACCTTCGTTATTGCTACAGATATTCCTTTGTCAGATACACTTTCATTTGATGTTGACTGGTTATATATCAACGATACTTTGATGACTGGTTATGACTATTGGTACTACACAGATGACGATACATTATGGATTGTATTTGAGTATGCGGAAGACGCATATACATACAGTGTCAGAGGCACTACATACCCTAATGTTAAAGTGGATGAAGAATACATTGACTATATTTATATAAGTTTCAATATTTACAGTTTTTAATATCGTACCCAAGACGGTTCGTAATTGAGGAAACAGAATGAATTTTAGAATAGACGGATGTGTAATGACTAACCCCGGTAAGGTTAGGGCAAATAACGAGGACAACTACAATCTGTTTGGAGTTTACCGCGATGATGTAAACGACTATATCAGAACTGTTGAAAAGTCTGCATCTCAGGGATATGCATTAGCTGCTGTCCTTGATGGTATGGGCGGAGAATCTGCAGGAGAAGTAGCTTCGTTTTTGGCAGCACAGAGTATAACAGCATGCCCTTTGGCTGAGGTAAAAACTACCGGACTTCAGCAGATTCTTTTAGCTAACCAGAAGGTTTGCGAGGAGACAACCAAAAGAGGCGGTAAGAGAATGGGTACCACATATGTTGGTGCGTATTTCGAAAATGGTAAGTTTACTGTTGCCAATGTAGGTGACAGCAGATGTTATCTGTATCGCGGTGGAGTGCTCACAGCACTTTCAAAAGATCATAGCATGGGTCAGAGAATGATTGATTCTGGTGTTATGACTGAGGAAGAGGCCAGAAAAACCAAGTCTTGGCATGAGCTTACACAGCACTTTGGTATATTCCCTGAGGAATTTACAATAGAGCCCTATTTTACTGATGTGTACGATCTTTGTGACGGAGATGAACTTCTCCTTTGCTCAGACGGACTTACTGATATGATGGTTGATGCAGAGATCGCTTCATTCATGGCGGCTCCTGCTCCTATTCAGGAAAAGGTAAGTAATCTCTTAAACGGAGCACTCAATAACGGTGGACGTGATAATGTAACCGTAATGATATTGAGAGCTGTGGCACTTGATTCTGAAGAAAAAACTATTCCCTATGATGGAGTATCCCCGGTAGCTATGGCGCAGCCCGTTGAAGCTCCCGTGGCACAGCCTGTTGCAGCTCCTGTACAGCCCGTAGTTTCTGCAGCACAGCCTGTTGCAGCTCCTGTACAGCCCGTGGTTTCTGCGGCACAGCCTGTTGTTCCGCCTGTGGCACCGGCACAGACTCCTGTAGCAGAGCCTATTGCAGTACCCAATGCGACACCTGTTCCGACTCCGGTTGCAGCTCCGGTTTCTAATCCGGCACCGGCTCCCGCTGCAGCACAGCAGGCAGCTACATTGGAAGTATTGTCTGAAGAAGAAATCAAGCTTCAGAAATCAGTAAAGGTTCTTACAATAGTCATGGTTATTCTTATTGTGATTTTTGTAGGACTCGCAGCCGCATTGCTGTATTTACTTTTATTTTAACTGAAACTTTTAGCATAATATTTTTACTATCGGAAGTGTTTTATGATTCAAGAAGGAACAGTATTAAACGAAACATATATAATACAAAAACCGCTTGGCTCGGGTGGTGGCGGATCGATTTATCTGGCATATCACTCTCGACTTCAGAAGCACGTTGCTGTTAAGAAAATCCATGAAGCAGGTATGGTGCCTGAGGAAATTCTTAGACGTGAAGCGGATATATTGAAAAATCTGAGACATTCATATCTGCCTCAGGTGTTTGACTTCCTTGTTATGCCTTCGGGTGTCTATACGGTAATGGACTATATTCCCGGATGGTCACTTAAGCAGCTTTTGGACAGCGGACATAAGTTTTCGGAGAAGGAGATTGTTAAGTACGGAACACAGCTTTGCGAAGCTCTTTCATATCTTCACAGTCAGAATCCGGCTATCATCCACGGTGATATCAAGCCGGCAAATATTATGATTACTCCGGAAGGAAATATTGTTCTTATTGACTTTAACATTTCTGCATTCACAAGAAATGACGGTAAGGCCTACACCTTTGGTTACAGTGCAGGATATGCGGCTCCCGAGCAGAGCATGGAGTACAAGAGAATTTACGGTAATCCCAATACAGTGACTGAGAGTGCTGAGGCTGCCAGAGGAATTCCGGTTGATTTTAGAACCGATATCTACAGTGTTGGTGCTACATTGTACCATATGCTTACCGGTATAAAGATTACCAAGGCTCCCGAGGGAGAGGTACTTACCAGTGCCGGTGATGGTCTGGTATTTATTTTGAATAAAGCATTGAGCAACAATCCTTCCAAGCGCTACGCGAATGCAGGACAGATGTTATCAGCTTTCCGCAGTATCTATAAGCTGGATAAGCGTTATAAGCGTATGGAACTGCGTCGTTCTATTATGCAGATTCTGTTTGTCCTTGTTGCGGCAGTCGGTGTGGTAACTCTGTATTTCGGATACAGAAAGAGTCAGACTGATTTGGTGTCAAAATACGATGAGTATATTGAGAACATGATCGAGGCGCGAGAGGATGGAGATGTAGAAGCTTTCGAGCAGTACTACAACGATGCACTCGAAATCGATTCGGAGAGAATCGATGCGTATGTTGAACGTGTTGATCTGCTTTTTGATCAGCATGATTATGAGGGCAATATCGACTATATCAAAAATGATGTACTCGATACTGAAGGACTCGAATATACCACTGATATCGGGTATATATATTACATGCTCGGTCTGTGCTATTTTGAGACCGAGGATTACTCAAACGCTGTAAATGCATATAAAAATGCACTTAAGTATGATAGTTCTGACGGAAATATCTATGTTCAGTATGCTATCGCTCTTGCAAGAACCGGTGACCTCGACGGAGCAATTGATGCACTCGAGGATGCTAAGAAAAATGGTGCAAGCAATGCGCTTGTATATCTTACCGAGGGTGAGATAAGCATGGCTTCGGGTGACTATGATACTGCATATGATAATTTCTGCGGAGCACAGGAAGAGACTAATGATGATTATATCTACATGCGTGCTTCTGTAATGTTGTCTGAAGTATATAGAAAGCGTGCGGATATAGGCGAAGGCGATGCGGCTGAGAATTACCGTCAGGCTGCCAACGTTTTGGAAGATGCAAGAATGCATTTGCCTTCATCATATAAGACTGTGATTCTTCAGAGAGAAGCTCAGTGCTATATCGATGCTTACAATTTCTCAAGTGATGTTGCCGATGCGCACAATGCTATAGCAGCACTTCAGGAGATTGTAGATACCGGTTACGCCGAGTTTGGTGTATACGATAATATCGTTATTTTGTACCAGAACTGTGACGAGCTTGATAAGGCGGGAGATGCATTGCAGACTATGTGTGAAAAGTACTCAGATTATTATGCATACTATAAGAGAATGGCTTTCCAGGAAATTCTTCTTCAGAACGAGGCAGAGCCCGGAACAGTTGACTATAGTGCATTTGAAGAGTATTACACACAAGCAAAAGAGATGTATGCTACTGCAGGTGTGATTGATATGGAGATGGATCAGCTCGATAGTCTCTATCATGATCTTGTATCAAGAGGATTACTCTAATAGGAGGTGCCCATGGATTTTATTTTGGATAATATGAATATTTTTTATATCATTGGTGCGGCGCTTGTTCTTATCGGAATAATCGGCTTCATCGTGGTAACTGCGACTTCTGAAGTAAGTAAGAAGAAGCTTGTTGATAAATTGAGCAAAGACTATTAATCGCGGAGGTTAGGCGTAATGGATATTTCATATTACAAATCTATGGAACCCATTTTCGGCTTCTGGCGTATTGAGAAGGAACTGGGTAAAGGTTCTTTTGGACAGGTATATAGTATTAAAAGAGAGGATTATGGTGAGACATATTATTCAGCGTTGAAAGTAATCTCTTTCCCGCAGGATCCCAGCGAAGAGGACAGCCTCAAAGCTGAGGGTATGGATGATATGAGTATTACCTCATATTACAATACCATTGTTGAGGAGATGGTCGGAGAGTTTAAGCTGATGGCTAAGCTCAAAGGTAACACCAACATTGTCAGCTATGAGAATCATATGGTAATAGACCATGTGAATGACAAGGGTAAAGATATCCTCATTCAGATGGAGCTTCTCACTCCTCTTAACAAATACATTATTGCCAAGGATGAAAATGATCAGTTGCTTCATCCGTTGACAATAAACAATGTGATTAAACTGGGAATTGATATCGGCAAAGCACTTGAATTGTGCAGCGAATACGATATTATTCACCGTGATATTAAGCCTGAAAATATATTTGTCACCGATCACGGAGATTTTAAGCTCGGTGATTTTGGAGTGGCAAGAACCGTCGGCAAAACCAGACAGGCAATGTCGATGAAGGGAACCTTGAGCTACATGGCTCCCGAAATGTACAGAGGTAATAATTATGATGCCAGTGTAGATATCTATGCTTTGGGTATGGTGCTTTACCGTCTGTGCAATAACGGAAGAGCTCCGTTTTTACCTCCTTATCCTGAAATCATTACACATCAGGATAAAGAAAAATCCGAGATATGCCGACTGAGAGGTGACGTATTCCCGGATGCTGTTTTCAGTAATAAAGGTCTGATGAATATCATTCGCAAGGCTACAGCATATAATCCTGCCGACAGATATGCTAATCCATCTCTGATGAGAAAAGATTTGGAGAAGCTTATATATATGGGTGAACAGGCAATTGATTCTGTAGAAAAGCCCGCGGATGATGATACTGAGACTGTGGCATATACGAATCAGAATGCACCGGCAGCTCAGGCTTCTGCGCCCGTAGTAATGTCTCCGGTAGTTCCGGCATCTGCGTTGACGGCAACATCTCCTGCGGTTCCTGTATCTGCGGCAGCGGTGCCAGCGGCAGCAACTGCATCACCTGTGGCAGCAGTATCCGCAGCGGCGACTGCATCAGCCGGTAGTCCTGCTCCCGTGATTTTCACACAGACTCAGGCTGCACCTATTATCATCATGGATAGTATCAGTAGCAGTGAAGATGATGATAAGGCTTCATTGTCAGCACTTGCGGCAGTTGATGAGGACGAGGATGCGACTTTGTCGGAGATTCCTTCAGCAGGTGAGGCTGTTAAGCAGTTGACTGTAGTCAAGGATCTGACCGAGCTAGAGCCGTTTGAGAGTGAAGGAATATATGTCAGTCCCAGCGAATGTGATTCGTATGGAACAGACAATTACGGAACCGAGTATGATAAGTATCTGTATGGATATCATCCCTACAGTGATACATTTGCAGAGTATAATCTTAAGAACGTTGATTGTGATGTTTTAAGATTTACGGTATATCTGACAAGCCGTGCGAAGAAAGAATATGACAGTGTTCTTAAGCTGAACGGAATGCAGAGTTATATAAAAATCAGTTGCGATGGAAAGACCGTTTTTGAACTGAATGATATATCGCAGAAGATGGATCCGGAGGAATATGAAATTAATATTTCCGGAGCTAAGTTTTTAAGAATTGATTTTACGTACAGTTATTTTACAGCGTTAGGTATGGCTAATCCCGTGATCGGAAAATACTAATTTGCGGAGGCTTTTTCAATGGTAAATTGTTGTGTTGCCTGCGGTGCTATGCTGCCTGCAGGGGCAAAGGTTTGTGAAAAATGTCAGTGGCCGGTTGAAGGTGCTGAGGAAGAAATCGTAGAAGAGGTAGTAAGTGAAGCAGAAGCTGTGCAGGTAGACGAGGCTGCTCAAAATGCTGAGCAGGTTGCCAATCAGGAAAATATGCAGTCGAATCAACAGATGGCGTACGGACAGCAGATGAACTATAATGGTGCACAGTATCAGGGCCAGAATATGTATGGTGTTCAGGGCCAGAACGGATATATGAACCAGGCTGCATTTCCCAACCAGGGTCAGGTCGGATATAATAATGCAGGAATGATGCCTAATGGTGCATACCAGGGAGGTGTGTATAACAATCAGGGTGCATATCCTAACAATGTGTATGTAGCGCCTAATGTATATCAGGCACAGCCTGTATATGTAGCTCCACAGCCCCAGGTTCAATATACCAAGCCTACTATTCCGCCCGGAAGTACTCTTTACAGAGGTAAAGTATATACCGAAGAAGAAATAGAAAAAATGATGCCGAGCTTTAAGAAGCATGCAATTGTGAGCCTTATTTTCGGATTACTCGGTTTCTTACTTGTAATGGGTAATCTCTGGTTTGCGGTTACAAGTTTTGTTGGATTTATTTTCTCTATCGTTGGTTGCGCAAATGCAGGTTCTTACAATGCCAATCCAAAACGTGAGCGTGACGGAAGAGCGACAGCCGGTAAGGTGTTTGGTATTCTGGGTATTGTTTTCGGCGTATTCGCAATGATTTTTTCTATTGTTGCAGTTGTTGTATATTATGTAGGCAATGCAGATATTACTATATTTGGATTAACGAATTCTGATTTTTGTATATTCAATTATTTAAATTATTTATAAGTAATGATGTAAAATTTAACATATATATTATATTGAAAGCGATTTAGCTAGGAGGAGATTATGAGTAAAATTTGTCCTAAGTGTGGAGCAGAGTCCGGTGATGCAGTTAAGTTCTGCATACAGTGCGGAAATCCGTTTGAAAGTCAGAATGTAGATTATGAGGCAACAGTATCAATGCCTATTAGCCAGAATATGGCAGCAGCGCCTGCACCGCAGGTTCCGGTTGAAATTCCGGCAGCTACATATAATGAGATGGATGATGAAGCTACTGTAGCAGCATTTGGGGCAGTACCTGTTAATCTTACCAAGCCCGCAGAAGCTCCTGCTCCTGCAGCAACACCTGCACCTGCTGCGGATACTAATCCTTATGCAGCAGCAAGCAGCCCTTATACAGCATCTGTAGCAGACAGCAATCCTTATGCAGCACCTGCAGCAGCAAGCAGCCCTTATACAGCATCTGCAACAGACAGCAATCCTTATGCGGCACCTGCAGCAAACAGTCCCTACGCAGCACCTGCAACCAACAACAATCCCTATGCACAGCAGAATCCCTATGGTCAGCAGAATCCTTACGGCCAGCAGAGTCCTTATGCACAGCAGAGCCCCTATGGTCAGCAGGGCGCATATACTCAGCCGGCAGGCTATAACACCACAGTTCAGGTGGTAAGTGAGGAACTTGCGCAGGTTGCACAGAGTGCTTTGACCTTTGGTATTCTCGGAATGGTATTCCCTATATTTGTATTCAACATTCTTGCTATGAAGAATGCCAGCAAGTATAACAATGCCAACGGACCTAAGAGTGGTAAGGTTGTAGCGGGACGTGTTCTTGGAATTGTTGGTTTGGTAGGTTCAATTTTCACCGCTGTATATATCCTGTCAGTAGTAAGTATTTGTGCATGTGCAGTATTTATGGATTACTGATTTGCTTATTAGTATTTCATATTCTAGAGTAATTACCATAAACAAAGTGCAGCCAATGCAAAGAGAGTGTAATTACTACTAACTATAGTCATGATAAAGAATATATTTGGAGGAAAAAGTTATGGCAGTTAACAGTATTGATGCAGAAGACGATCAGTTCGCGTATCGTTATGATACACAACTTTTGATCGACAGACGTGATAAGGACCTCGATGAGGATGAGATTTCTGATTACATCACTGAAAATTTCGAGGGTAATTCACTCATCGCTGCCGGTGATGAGGATCTTATCAAAATCCACTTCCACACCAATGAGCCTTGGAAGATTCTTGAGTATTGTAACTCTGTCGGTGAGATCTATGATATCGTAGTAGAGGATATGATTCGTCAGTCAGACGGCAAGCAGGGTTGATGATTTGTATGTATGGAATCATCATACAGAAGTTAATATGTATATAAATAATGCATAAATAAAAGCAGCTAGTGATATATTCACATAGCTGCTTTTGGTTTATCAGAATATATAAGTTAGGAACTATATAACTGTTGATTACTTAATCTTCTGCAAAAACGCTTGCAGCAGAAGCATCCTCGTTGAAGGCAATCTGAGCAAAATTATACATTCCGAGATACCAGATATTAAAGTCATGTCCACCACTTTTTTCATGCCAGGTGAAGTTCTCAGCTTCAGTTATGTTCTCACATACATCCGGAAGATTTCTGGCTGCAGCTGCTGCACTCCAGTATGCAATGGAATCATCAAGACCGCAGATGTTATAGAAATAGTCAACGGTGTATTCTGAATTATCGATATACTGACCTACAACAGTTGATTCATATGATGTAGGTGCTGCAGAAAATGCTCCAAACCAACTGAAGATATCGAGACATTCGCAGATACCGATATTGATGGTCTGCATTCCACCCATTGAAAGTCCGGCCATAGCGCGGTGAGTTCTTGCAGCAGTTAAATCGTAACCGTCCTCGCTATAATCTGCATAAGTAGCATAGTGGCCGTCAATATAAGGAATAAGATCATTTCTAAGCTCATAAGCGTAGTTGTAGAAAAGGTCATTTCCGTCAATATTTGAAAGGGCAAGAGCTTTACCATTGGGAGTTACTACGATGAAGGGTTCGACATCTCCATCGCCCATAAGTCTGTCGAGAATCTTCTTGAGTTTTGAATTGTATTTATCGTTGAAGCCCCACTCATTTTCGCTTCCGCCGATGCCATGCATTAGGTATACAACATTGTACTGCTTGGTTTCATCATATCCTGCGGGGAGATAGACAAATGCTCTCTTCTCGTAGGGCTCTCCATCGCCAAGGTAGTCCTGTGCCATGTATGAAATCTCTTCGATGGTTCCCTGTTCACCTTCGTAAGTCATAATGTACTTAGTGGGGATAAGAAGAGCAATTTCTGCGGGAACATGTTCTTCCTCGACTGGTTCGGAATCGGAGTCATCAGTAGAAGATGATTCATCTATAGTTTCCTGATTATCTGTTTGCTCGTCAGCGTTTAAGTCGGTACCGGTCTGCGAGTCTGTTGATATGGTGCTGTCCGCTGTAGGTTCTGAACCGCATGCAGTCATTAATAATCCGCAGCAAAGAGCTACGGCAAGTAATTTCTTTTTCATAGTATGTCCTCCTAATATTATGTGAAAATGATAGCTTTTCTGTGTTTAAGATGCAATATGCGCTGTGAATATGAGCAACGTTTGAATGGTATTTAGCAAAAATGATATGTTATATTTGATATATCCTCATATTGAACGGCTTGTTATTTTGGAGGGATAGAAGTATGAATATTATCAGATTTGTAGGATATGACGGGGCTCACGACTCTCGATTTCGCTACGAGCTACCCGGAGGAAGAGATTATTATTTGATTTTATTGATTAATTCTCCGTCGTTTATCTCAGTGGATGGAAAAACTCAGGAATATCCCGCGCATACAGTTATAATAGCGTCACCCAATACCAATATATGCTACGGAGCCAATAATGTGGATTTCGAAAATGATTGGCTGTGGATTGCATCAGATGAAAAAATGCTGACAGGATTTCCTCAGTTGAATCAGCCTTTCCAGGTTGCCGATCATGAATATCTTCACAGCTTGTTTAAGCTCCTCACATGGGAGACTTCTTCATATCTTAAGTCTACACGAGATGTATGCCACTCAGGTGAGACCATTCCGGAGATAAGTGAGAGATATGGATTTGTTATTCCCGAGAGAAAGAATTCTGACGAAGAAAATACTGTTTCAAATCAGTTGGTTATCGAGCATATTTTGCAGATTCTCTATGAGAAGCTGAATGATGAAATTCATGCCAATGTTACCGGCGGACGCTGCAATCAGTTATTTAATCTGCGCAGAAAGCTCGAGAAAAATCCTGAATATCATTGGACAGTCGCAGAGATGGCATCGATGGTATATATGAGTGAAGGCCATCTGCAGATGCTCTATAAAAAGCAGTACGGAATATCATGTATGGATGATCTGATTAATATCAGACTTCAGAAGGCTACAGATTATTTATGCTTTACCACACATTCGGTAGCTGAGATAGCTGAACTATGCGGATATGTCAGCCATGAGCATTTCTCACGTCAGTTCAAGACCCGATATGGAGTATCGCCGCTCAAATACAGACAGAAAGCACATGAAGGTAAGAAGTAGGAGCGCGTAAGATTAAGCAGAGTATAAGTATATTACAGACGCGAACATAAATTATTATATAGATAACGCAAAAGCAGCCGGGGGAGTCCGACTGCTTTTGTTATGAGAATGTATAATATATGAGAAATATGGGAAATAATCTCTCTTAGAAATTCTTCTTTGCATTTTCAAGTACGTCAATAACCTTGTCGCACCATGCATCGAATTCAGGATCTTCGACCTGGCATTCCTTGTGTGAGAGTACATATTCTATTACTCTTCTGATGCCATCCTCAAAATGGATTGAAGGCTTGTACTCAGGAACTGCATTCTTGAGCTTGGTATTGTCGAAGATTACGGTGTTAGCCTTATCGCCGAGAAGACCACCCTCAAAATCGTACTGAGGTCCTACATCACTGAGGAATCTTGAAGATACATAGTAGGGCTTGTATTCTACGCCGAGAGCATTTGCGATGCAGTCATAGATCTGATTCCAGGTAAGTGATTCATCGTTGGTTATCTGGAATGCTTCGCCGATAGCGTGAGGATTGCCCATCAAGCCGACAAAACCAACAGCGAAGTCCTCGTTAAAGGTCATTGTCCAAAGTGATGTTCCGTCGCCGTGAATGATTACAGGCTTACCTTCAAGCATACGCTTGATAACCTGGTAGCTGCCCTTGCTTCCGTGTACTCCGAGAGGAACATTTCTCTCATCATAAGTATGGCTGGGACGTACGATAGTGACAGGGAAATCTTCCTGTTCGTACATATCCATAAGGAAGCGCTCGCACTTAATCTTGTTTCTTGAATATTCCCAATACTTGTTGGCAAGAGCGGTGCCTTCTGTGATTACAGGGTTCTTAACCGGCTTGCCATATGCAGAGGCTGAGCTGATGTACATGAACTGCTTGGTAATACCCTTGAAGATACGATAATCTCTCTCGAGCTGAGAGGGAACAAAACCGATAAAGTCGCATACAGAGTCAAATTTCTTGCCTGCGAGAGCCTTCTTAACTGCCTCCTCATCATTGATATCAACTGAGATGACAGACACATTTGCAGGAATATTATCATTTCTGTTACCCCTGTTTAATACAGTAAGATGCCAGTCATCCTTTGTGGCAAGCAGCTTGGTGATTGCCATACTGATGGTCCCCGTACCACCAATAAATAAAGCTTCTTTCATTTTTTAATACCTCCACAATCTCTATGAAATATAATATTTATTATCAGATTTTTCTTCACGGTTTTTATTAACCTGAACAATCTTTCTTATTGAATTATTTGAAGCTAATCTAAAAATATCACAGAAAAATACTATTAATATACAGAAATACAGCGCATTTTTATCACATTATGTTATGAATTGAAAAATAAAAGACCCCGGTTCGATATGAACCGAGGTCATGTAATAATCGTGTATTGTAAAAATTACTTGTTTACGAAGTTGTCGATAATTCCGCCAAGAAGGGGAACATTGTAATTGTAGTTGCCCTTGAACATGTTAACAACAGCCATTACATAGAATACCATTGCAGGGATATAGCAAAGCCATCCGAGGAAAGGAATGATGCTGCATGCTGCGAAGAGAACAGCGAATACAAGGCTGGTAATGTAGATTCTCTTTGCATCCTTATCTTCCTGAGTCTTATCGGTAAGAAGCATGATAAGAGCAAGAAGCCAATAAAGTACTGCGAATCCGGCAAATACATTTTTACGAACAGCGATTTTTTCCATAATGTAGTTTCTCCTTTACAAAGTTATTATAATAATTATACTATTATAATATTATAAGTTTACAATATTTATATATAACATAAATATATTAATAGGTCTAGTGGTATCGTCGGATTATTTAATATATCTTGTATATAAGATAAAGGAGAATGAAAATGTTTTGTAACAAATGTGGAAGCAAGATCGATGAGGGAGAGAGATTTTGTGGTTCATGTGGTAATCCTGTAGCTCAAATGCAGGCCCCCAGTCAGGTGGCTCCTGCACAGGATGAGACTGTAATGGCAGCAGCGGCAGCACCTGCAGTTAATGATGCAACCGTAATGGCAGCAGCGG
>DCIR01000092.1:4000-8411 GCA_002317155.1 Lachnospiraceae bacterium UBA1721 | reverse complement strand
CAGCGGCAGCACCTGCAGCAATCGACGCAACTGTAATGGCATCAGCAACAGCTCCTGTCCAGCCTCAGGCACCCGTTCAGGGACAGTATCAGATGCCCGTCCAGCCTCAGGCACCCGTTCAGGGACAGTACCAGATGCCCGCGCAGCCTCAGGCACCTGTTCAGGGTCAGTATGTGACACAGACTCAGCCCATGCCTCAGATAGGACAGTCACTTATGCAGCCTGATCCGGCAGCTCAGAATGGTGCAGCTCAGGGAACAACCCTTGTGGCTAAGAAGAAAAAGCCTTGGATTAAGTTCGTTGTAATAGGCGGTATACTTATTGTCCTTGGTGGAATCGTTGCCAGTCTCTTCGCATTTGGTGCGGTAGATAAGATTAATTCAAGATTAAAGACTGCAGCCGCTGAAAAGTATTTTGCGGATATGGATTACAAGAGTGCAATCGCCAGCTATAAGGATGCGATTGAAATCGACCCCAGCAACGTAGACGCATACTTAGGATTGGCTGAAGTATATATTGCACAGGAAGATTATGAGGCAGCAATCGATATCCTCAAAAAGGGTATAAAAGAGACCGGATCTTCAGTTCTTGAAGACAAGCTGGAAGAAGTATATGAGATGGATCGTTGCTTCTTTGGCCATGTATATAAGGTAGATACCGATACTGATCCTACCAACAACGAGCCTCTTGTAGGTGCTGTTGTAGAGATTGAGTTCCCTAACGGTAAAACCAAGAGCTATACAACCGATGATAACGGATACTATGAGACCGAGACTGAGATTCCTTCAGGAAAGTATGAGATTCGTTATTATTACAATGATGAATATATTGATTATACTGAAGTAATTAAAGCCGATGAAGGAAGAGTAAACGAGAATGTATATCTCGAGCCCCTTATCTATGCTGATTTCTACGGAAATATCCTTATCGGTGACGAGGATACAGACTATACCAACAACTATCCTCTTGAAGGCGCTGAGGTAAAAATCGAAAAGCTTAATGCATCAAACAGCTATGAGGCTACCACTTATACCAATTATAATGGTACATATGAGTTCTATGACCTTCTTATGGGTGTATACAAGTTAGTCATTCACATGGATGGTTATATTGATGTAGTTCAGAATGTAGTTGTATATGAAGGACAGACTGAAGTTTACAATGCAATGATCGAGCTTATTCCTGAACAGTACAGCGGTGAAGGATATGCTACCGGTATGATTTACGACGCTGTAAACGGATACGGTGTTGAGGGAATGACTCTCTATATTCGTTCAGGAATCAACAATACTGATGGTGCTGTAGTTGCAACTACTACAACAAATGACTATGGTGAGTATTACACACCTGCACTTCCCAGTGGTAACTACTGCATCGAGGTTGTAGATGAGAGAGATGTTGAAGAGCCTTATATCAGTACTCAGATTAATGTTAAAATCCTTGGTGGAATTACAATTTATAACCAGGATGCAACAGTAAGTAGTGTGCTTGTAGATGGTCAGTTCAGAATCGTACTTACCTGGGGAAGCCAGCCTTACGATTTGGATTCACATCTTATTATCGAGACACCAAATCATTATGGACATGTATATTATTCAGACAGCTATGATTATGATTACAACGCAGGAGTAGAGATTGCTGACCTCGACCTTGATGACACAGATTCATATGGTCCTGAGACTACAACCATTTACAACTCTATGGGTGGTGATTTCCTGTTCTATGTTCATAACTTCACAAGAGACAGTTACACCGGACTTGCTAATTCGGGAGCTACCGTAATGATATATACAGTAGGGGCAACATCACCCAGCTATATATTCTATGTACCTTATGGTGAAGGTTATGTGTGGGATGTATTCAGCTATGATGCATCGACCGGAATAATCACTCCTATCAACGAGATTAACTATGATAACGAGTACTATTACGATAGTTATTCAGATTCTTGGGTAAAATATTGATAATAGGCCTAAAGAAAATTGACACGTGTGTCGATATACTGTGTAGAAGCAGACTGTGAAAGGATTCACGGTCATAACGGTACCACATAGATGAGCCATGGATAAGGCGAGGAGGTAGCGCTGCAGTATATGAAAGAACAGGTTTTTACACGGTAGATGCTGTTTCAGCTATCGCGTCTTTGAAGGATTCCAACGAAGACAGAAGGCAGAGACAGTCCGGTGACGACTCCGGAAAAGGTAACAGTAGTTTTGCAACAGTTCTTGAGACAGAGATTGGCAGAACCGGCGAAGCGAGCAACATCTCGATTCATACCTCGGGTTACACCCGAATGGGAATGCCGGCGGCAATGATGATCAAGATGCGGGACTACACATATCAGAAGTAACAAAAGCGACGGATTGAGAAATCATCCGTCGCTTCTTTTATAATATGCTTTGACTTAATAATGTGCAGCAGATATAATATTTTAATCAGATTAACTATTTATAGAAAGGTGCAGAGATGGATAAGGAACTGGTACTGGTAATCGACTTCGGCGGACAGTATAACCAACTTGTCGCCAGACGTGTTCGTGAATGTGATGTTTACTGTGAGATTTATTCTTACAAGACTCCACTTGATAAGATAAAGGCTATGAATCCCAAGGGTATTATTTTAACCGGAGGCCCTTCAAGCTGTTATGAAGAAGGTGCAGCTACATGCTCATCCGAACTTTTTGAATTGGGTGTACCCGTATTGGGACTGTGCTATGGTGCTCAGCTTATGAGCCATGTACTCGGCGGTAAAGTAGAGAGAGCAGCTAACCGCGAGTATGGTAAGACTGACATTACACTTGATACCACTTCAGCACTTTTTGGCGGAGCAGCAGGATTGGCAAACGCTGATATTCTTCAGTCTATGCCTGCTGAAACTACCTGCTGGATGAGCCATTTTGATTATATTTCAAAGCTTGCTCCCGGATTCAAGTCAGTAGCTCATACTGACAGCACTCCCGTAGCAGCTATGGAAAATGTAGAGCGCGGACTTTATGGAATTCAGTTCCATCCCGAAGTTCTTCATACTCCCGAAGGCTCTAAGATGCTTTTCAACTTCGTACGTGGAATCTGTGGTTGCTCAGGCGACTGGAGAATGGATACCTTCGTAGAGGATACCATTAAAAATATTCGTGCTAAGGTTGGAAACGGTAAGGTTCTTTTGGCACTTTCAGGTGGTGTAGACTCATCTGTTGCCGCAGGACTTCTCTCAAGAGCAATTGGTAAGCAGCTTACCTGTGTATTCGTTGATCACGGTCTTCTCAGAAAGAACGAAGGCGATGAGGTAGAGGCTGTATTCGGTGAAGGTGGTCAGTTCGATCTTAACTTCATCAGAGTAAATGCTCAGGAGCGTTATTATGGTAAGCTCGCAGGCGTGTCAGAGCCCGAGCGTAAGAGAAAGATTATCGGTGAAGAATTCATCAGAGTATTTGAGGAAGAAGCTAAGAAGATTGGTGCTGTAGATTTCCTCGCTCAGGGAACTATCTATCCCGACGTAGTAGAGTCAGGACTTGGCGGAGAATCCGCTGTAATCAAGTCTCACCATAATGTAGGTGGACTTCCTGATTTCGTAGATTTCAAAGAGATAATCGAGCCCCTCAGAGATCTCTTCAAGGATGAGGTTCGTAAGGCTGGACTTCAGCTCGGAATTCCTGAGCGTCTGGTATTCCGTCAGCCTTTCCCCGGCCCCGGACTTGGTATCCGTATCATCGGTGAAGTAACCGCTGAAAAGGTAGTAATCGTACAGGATGCAGACTATATTTATCGTGAAGAAGTAGATAAAGCTATCGCTGAGTATAAGGCAGCTAATGATGGCAAGGAGCCCGCATGGATGCCCAATCAGTATTATGCAGCACTTACCAATATGCGTAGCGTAGGTGTAATGGGTGATGAGAGAACTTATGACTATGCCGTAGCTCTCAGAGCCGTTAAGACAATCGACTTCATGACTGCAGAAGCAGCTCAGATTCCCTTCGAGGTTCTCCAGACAGTAATGTCTCGAATCATCAATGAGGTAAGAGGAGTAAATAGAGTATTCTATGATTTGACTTCAAAGCCCCCGGGAACAATAGAGATGGAATAATTAACGAGATTCGAAGAATTCAGTATTTATGAGGGTTCTGAGACTTTCGAGATACGATTTGATAACAAAATGATAACACTTGCTAAAATTGTATTATTGAAAAGTATTACAAGTGGTTAGCAAGTATGGTTTTAGACAAGATTAAAAGGTCTTGCCTAGCTAATGAAAATTAGCTGGGCGAGGCCTTTTTTCTTTTTGTGTATGTGTAAGCCGATGGAAACAATACAATTTACTTTTTTGATTTTTTCTTCTTGGATTTATCCATTTGCTTTTCAATATCAAGAAGCATATCGCTTAAGCCTTGCGGAATTACTTTTGCAAAATGGGTATG
>DCIR01000092.1:1588-3976 GCA_002317155.1 Lachnospiraceae bacterium UBA1721 | reverse complement strand
GTTGTCTGTTCTGGAATTGGATAGTTATATCTCCAATTATCATATTCATCCTGGGTGATGGTACCAGCTTCGAGATCACAGGCTTTATCCATCCAATCCATCATCATGTCGTATATCTGATTGCTCTGGGGGAAATGTCTGATATCCAAGTAAAGACGAGGCTGTCCATCTTCAGCCTTCTCTATTTTGAGACCATAGCGATCTTCAATTGTGAAGAGAGTATGCATGATGCCAATATAAGAATCAATATCTGGAACTCTTAAGGCTTCTGGAGCAACCTCAAATATAGATGCGAGTGATTCTACGAGATTATCCTTTGGGACACGCGTTTCACTTTCATATTGAGCCATACGTACATCAGCAGATTTTTCATCGAAGCCGATTTGATTTCCTACATATTTTTGTGTCATTCCGCGTTTTGTACGGAAAAAATGAATTCGTTCTCCTATTGCCATGATTGTTTGCTCCTTTCGCTGTTAGGTCGAAGATTTGTCCGACATAAACATCTTAACATATTTGTTTAGGACACTCAAGGATAAATTAAACAAAAAAGTTTAATTATTCACTTGACTTTAACAAATATGTTTAGTATTATAACAATCGAAGTTAAACAAAAATGTTTAATATAAAAATTGAATGACCGTCCAAATCGAGATAAACCGCCAAGATCCCGTAACAGGGGGAGCGCTTCATATTATGGAGACGGTGCAGCGCCGAGCAGGGTTGCCCACCAGGAAACGAAATGGAAGAACGGCAAAGCCTCATCTAAGAAACTATAAATAATCAACAAATAATAATTGGAGGAAATAAAGAAATGGAAAAAATGTTTTTAAGAGTGAGTGATGTTGAAGAGATTTTAGGCGTATCAGAAAGCTATGCATACAAGCTGATTCGCAAGTTAAACAAGGAGATGGAGGCTCTTGGATTTACTACCATTCAGGGAAGAATTGATACCAAGTTTTTCTATGAGCATTTCTACCAGACTCAGAATTATGAAAGGGGGAATGCGTAGTGCCTGTGTATAAAAATGAAAAAAATGGTACCTGGTATTCGATGGTACGATACCGGGATTGGACTGGTGAAAACAAACAAAAGTGTCAGCGTGGATTTGCGACAAGACGTGAGGCGCTGGAGTGGGAGACACAATTCAAATTGAAGAAAGCGTCGGATATCGATATGACGCTGGAATCATTTTATGAAATGTATGAGCAGGATGTACGTCCGAGGCTTAAGGAAAACACATGGATGACGAAGCAGGTTATTTATGAGAAGAAAATTCTTCCTTATTTAGGAAAACGTAAATTGTCTGAGATAACTGCAAAGGATGTAATCGATTGGCAGAATGAAATAATGAAGCTTACTAATACAAAAGGTGAGCCACTGTCACCATGTTACCTTAAAACGATTCATGCAGAACTTAGTGCTTTATTTAATCATGCTGCTAAGTATTATCACTTGAGTTTTAACCCGGCTAGAAATGCTGGCTGTATGGGACAGGAGGAAATAAAAGAAATGTCATTTTGGACGAAAGAAGAATATCTGGAATTTGCTGAAGCAATTATGGATAGACCAATTTCCTATTATGCATTTGAGGTTTTGTACTGGTGCGGAATACGTGAAGGCGAGTTACTGGCACTTACACCATCAGATTTTGATTTTGAGAAAGCAACACTTCGTATTAATAAATCATACCAGAGAATGCATGGTGAGGATGTTATAACAACACCAAAAACCAAGAAAAGTAATCGTGTGATAAAGCTTCCACAGTTTTTATGTGATGAAATGCAGGATTGCTTGAAGATGTTTTATGACATAAAGCCAACAGATCGTATATTCCAGTCGTTGTCGAAGCATGTGCTGTCTACGGAAATGGATAGAGGATGTGCTGCAACAGGAATAAAGCGTATCAGAATCCATGATCTAAGACACTCCCATGTATCATTTTTAATCAATAAGGGATTTACAGCTCTAGAGATTGGAAATCGCGTTGGCCATGAATCAGAAAAAATAACTTATAGATATGCACATTTGTTTCCTACAAAGCAAGAGGAAATGGCGAATTTCCTTGATAATGAACGTGGGATTGGCAAGAAAGGAGATGAAGAAAATGTCAGCTAAAAATCTTGATCAAAGGGGGAGATTCAGGAGCAAGATAGTTGCTTTTCGAGTTTCACCTGAGGAAGACGAGTTAATTGAAAAAGCAGTACATCTATCCGGGCTCACAAAGCAGGATTTCATAATAAAAAGGCTACAAAATAAGGAGGTTGTAGTACAAGGGAATCCTAAAGTATTTAAGGCACTTAAAGATGAATTAAGAGAGGTGCTGGATGAACTAAAAAGAATATCTACTGGGAATACGGTAGATCCGGATATGGTGGAAACAATACA
>DCIR01000092.1:366-1570 GCA_002317155.1 Lachnospiraceae bacterium UBA1721 | reverse complement strand
ACAATGACGCTAGATGGGATGAAGCGAGATGATGAATGGTTGTAATAAAAGAAAAAATCCTTGCTGGTAACAAGGAATTTTTCTAAAAAGCCGAAGCCTTTCTATACATATATTAACAATAAAATTATAGCAAGGCTTCCGGCTGATTTCAATGAAAAAATTAGCAGGAGGTTAAGAAGAGTGAACATTTTTGAAGAAGTAAAATCTTCAGTGTCAGCAAGGGCTGTAATAGAAAATTATGGACTTAAAGTTGGCAGAAATGGAATGGCGTGTTGTCCATTTCATAATGATAAGCATCCAAGCATGAAGGTTGATGACACACACTATCATTGCTTTGGATGTGGCGCACATGGAGATGCAATCGGATATGTTGCACAGATGTATTCTATATCGCAGTATGAGGCTGCATGTAAGATTGTTGATGATTTTCATTTGCTGATTGATACGAATCATGAGTTTTCAGAGGATGAAAAGAAATCATTTGAGAAAGTGCAGGAGCAGAAGGCTTTTGTGGCAAAAGTTCAGAAGAAATTCAAAAATTGGATTAATGAAACCATAGATGAGCTTAAGGAGTGCGAGAACCTTATTGAAGAGGCAAGAGAAACTTTTATAGGAAAGGAACCTGGAGCTGTGTTCATATCAAATGGCTTCGCTTATATGCTTCGATATGAATCTGTTGTTGGGTACTGGCTTGATGTTCTTTGTATGGGAAGTGAAGAAGATAAGCGACAGCTCTTTCTTGTTGATGGGAAGGAGGTGAAGCGTATTGCAGCAAATATTAAGCGAGCAGGAAATGAAATCCTTGGAAGAACTCGACAGTGCGCTGGATAGAAAATTGTATTCTGTTGAGGATGTGAAGGGGATGATTTCATATGATGAAAAGGGGCGAATATATCAAAGTATTGATAATTGCATGATTGCAATGAAAAATGATCCCGTATTATCAGGTGCTATATGCCATAACGATTTAACCTGTAAAACAGATATTATTAAAAATCTTGGATGGGATAAGCCAAAGCAGGGTGGAATTCGAGATGTAGATGTGGATCAGATTGATTGGTATCTGGAGCGTACTTATGGTCTTAAAAATTATAAGGCAATTGGTAAGGCACTAAATATTATAGCCAGTGAAAATCATTATCATCCTATTAAAGAAATGCTTGAAAATCTGGAATGGGATGGAGTCAGTCGGATTGCAGATGTA
>DCIR01000092.1:0-299 GCA_002317155.1 Lachnospiraceae bacterium UBA1721 | reverse complement strand
CTTATGCAGGCAGCAATACACAGAGTCTATGAACCAGGATGCAAATATGAAATTATGGTTTGCTTGGTTGGTGGTCAGGGTGCTGGAAAATCTTCTTTTTTCAGATTGCTGGCACTTAATGATGATTGGTTTTCTGATGATCTAAGTAAGCTTGGTGATGAAAATATATATAGGAGATTGCAGGGGCATTGGATTATTGAAATGCCGGAGATGCTTGCAACAGTCAGTGCAAAAACAGTTGAAGAGATAAAATCATTTTTAAGCCGCCCAAAGGATAATTATAAGATTCCATATGAAAC